>DATNKQ010000292.1:0-2693 GCA_035603315.1 Thermoanaerobaculia bacterium | reverse complement strand
GCGGAGCGGCGGCGGCAGGGCGCTCCTGGACGCCTGGCGGCGCGAGGGAGCCGCCGAGCTGCCGCCGACGGTCGTCGCCCGCTGGACGGCGCGGACCTCCCCCAGCCAGGCGCTGGCGCGCTGGCGGGGCAAGGAAGGCCTGGCCGGCACGGTCCTGCCGCCGGGGGCGCAGGACGAGGTGCTTGCCGAGGTCGCCGCCTGGGCGGCGGCGGAGGCCTTCGGCGACCTCGACGCCGTTGGGGAATCGGAAGAGGCCTACGTTCTCGAGGGCGTGCACATTCAGTCTTGGTAGAGGAGAGACCGCATGGACGAGCTGCTGACGGAGCTGGGGCAGGCGCTGGTCGAGGGGTCGCTCTCCGACGAGGACCTCCTCGCCCGCACGGGACGGCCCTCGGTGTTCCACATCCTGCCGGAGGCCAACGTCATCAAGGTGGGCGGGCAGAGCTTCATCGACCGCGGGCGGGCCGCCGTCTTCCCCTTCATCGACGAGGTGGTCGCCAACCTCGGCCGCCACCAGATGATCCTCGGCACCGGCGCCGGCACCCGCGCCCGCCACGCCTACAGCGTCGGCCTCGACCTCGGCATGCCCACCGGCGTCCTCTCCGTTCTCGGCACCTTCGTCAGCATGCAAAACGCCCGCATGCTGAGCTACCTGCTGGCCAAGCACGGCATCCCATTCATCGAGCCGGCGCAGTTCGCGCAGCTCCCCCTCTACCTGGCCGAGCGCGGGGCGGTGATCTTCTTCGGCATGCCGCCCTACGTCTACTGGCACCAGAACCCGGCGGTGGGCCGCATCCCGCCCCACCGCACCGACACCGGCAGCTACCTGGTGAGCGAGGTCCTGGGGACGCGCTCGATGATCTACGTCAAGGACGTCGACGGGCTCTACACCGCCGACCCCAAGAAGGACAAGCACGCCCGCTTCATCCCCCGCATCACCGTCGGCGAGCTCCGCGAGCTCGACCTCGCGGACGTCGTCGTCGAGCGCCCGGTCTTCGACTTCATGGCGCACGCCCTAGTGCGGCGGTCGATTCAGGTCATCAACGGCCTGGTGCCCGGCAACCTCACCCGCGCCCTCGACGGCGAGCCGGTGGGCACCGTCATCACCGCCGACTGACGGGGAGAAAAGACCGAGATGACCGATCCCGCCGATTTGACTTCGCCGACCGCGCAGGCCGATCCTGCGAGCGATTCCAGGCCGCGCCACCACGTGCGCTCCCGGCTGATGCGGGAGAGCCTCCTCGACCGCCAGGTGGAGCGCTCGACGGAGAGCCCCGTCCACCGCATGCTGCCAGAAGCCCACGTGTTGAAGATCGGCGGCCGCTCCATCCTCGACGCCGGGCGGGAGGTGGTCTTCCCGGTGGTGGCGGCGCTCGCCGACTGCCTGCAGACCTGGAAGCTGATCCTGGGGACGGGCGGCGGCGTGCGCACCCGCCATGTCTTCTCCGTCGGCATCGACCTCGGGCTGCCCACCGGCGTCCTCGCCCAGGTCGCCCAGGCCGACTCGCTGGGCAACGCCCACATCCTGGGGACGCTGCTGGCGCCCTACGGCGTGGTGGCCATCCCGCCGGAGATTTTCGGCCACCTGCTGCCGCTCTTCCTGCACAGCGCGCCGGGGGTGGTGTTCGGCAGCGTTCCCCCCTACTCGCTGTGGGAGCACCCGCCGGGGATTGGCCGCATCC
This sequence comes from Thermoanaerobaculia bacterium, assembly GCA_035603315.1. Taxonomy (GTDB): domain Bacteria; phylum Acidobacteriota; class Thermoanaerobaculia; order Multivoradales; family UBA5704; genus DATNKQ01. Next base: position 1,011 of record DATNKQ010000292.1, on the reverse strand, counting down.
CGCCCCACCGCACCGACGCCGGCGCCTTCCTCCTGGCCGAGTGCTTCGGCTGCCGCAGCCTGACGCTCGTCAAGGACGTCGACGGCCTCCACGCCGCCGATCCCAAGCTCGAGCCGGGAGCGGCCTTCATCCCCGAGATCGGCGTCGCCGAGCTCAAGCGGCGCGGCCTGCGCACCCTTCCTTTCGAGCCCGTCCTTCTGGACCTCCTGGAGAACGCCCGCCTCCTCGACCGCTTCCAGATCGTCAACGGCCACCGGCCGGAGCGCATCCGCGCCGCCTTGGCCGGCGAGCACGTGGGGACGATCGTGCACCGGGACCGCTGACCGCCGTGCAACCCTCGGCCGCCGCCACCGCCCGCCGGGTGAGCAAGGACTACCCGGCGGGGCCGCGGGCGCTCGACGAGGTCGACCTCGACCTCCCCCGCGGCGCCGTCACCGTCCTGGTGGGCGCCAACGGCGGCGGCAAGACCACCCTCCTGCGCATCCTTGCCGGCCTGCTGCCGCCGAGCTCGGGCGAGGTCACCGTTCTCGATGTCCCGCAGCCGGCCTCGGCCGGCCGTTGGAGGCAGCGCGCCCTGCGCCGCGGCGTCGGCTACGTCCCCCAGGAGGTCGCTCTCGACCCCGAGATGACCGGCCGCGAGACGCTGTCCCTCCTCGCCACCCTCCACGGCGTGGCGCGGCGCGACCGCCGGCGCCGCATCGCCGAGCTCGCCCTGGCCTTCGGCACTGCGGATCACCTGCCGCGTCCCGTCGCCGCCTGGTCGGGGGGCCTGAAGCGCCGCCTCCACCTGGCGGCGGGGATGATCCACGATCCCGAGCTGCTGCTCCTCGACGAGCCCACCGCCGGCCTCGACGACCAGGGGAGCGTGTTCCTCTGGGCGGAGCTGGCGCGCCGGGCCGCCGCCGGCCGCACCGTGGCGGTCGTCACCCACGATCTGGCGGCGGCCGAGCGCCATGCCGACCGGGTGGTGATCGTCGACGGCGGGCGGATCGTCGCCGCCGGCAGCCCCGC
>DATNKQ010000272.1:0-2527 GCA_035603315.1 Thermoanaerobaculia bacterium | reverse complement strand
GGCGCGACACGCCGATCGGCGGCAGCCGCCGCGCCAGCTCGTCGTAGTGCGCCAGCATCCAGGTCAGCACCCGGTCGGCGCCCGCCTCGGTCAGGCGGACGCGGCGGGGGATGATGAGGATCTCGTTGGGCTTCTGGGGGCCCGAGAGGGCGTAGTCGAGGGCCCGCGCCTGCAGCGCCGGGTCGCCGAAGGCGCCCAAGGCCTGCAGGAAACGGTCCCGCTCGGCGGGTTCCTTGGCGCTCTCGAAACGCTTTTGGTAGGCCGAGAAGAGGTCGGCGTCGCCGCGCACGGCGGCGAGCTGGAGGGCCGTCTCGACCAGCGACGGATCGACCGCCGCGGGGTCGGCCAGGAAGCGGCGGGCCGCCCCCTCCGCCCAGGAGAGGACCGCCTCGTCCCGCACCCTCCCCAGGTGCGCGAGGAGATCCGGCCGCAGGCGCGCGGACGCCGCGCTCTCTCCCTTCCTGGGGGCGAAGCCCAGGCGCTCGACGGCCGGCGCCACGGTGCGGCGCAGGTAGGCGGCGAAGGGACCGGCCGTGGGGTCCGGGGCGAAGGCGTGCTCGGCCTGATCGAGACCGTTGAGAGTGGCCGCCACCACCTGCGGCTCGGGATCGCGAGCGAAGCTCTGGAGGACGTCGAGATAGTCGTCGCCGTGGAGGGCGCCGGCGAAGAGGAGGGCGGCGGCGTCGCCCAGGAAGTCGATGCGCTCGGCGGTGTTGATGGCCGCCGTCGGCGCCGGCGCCTGCGAGCCCGCTCCCGCCGCGGCGCCATGGGCGATCGCCAGGAGCATCTCCCGCGGCACCATCCAGCGGTAGTAGCCGGCGCCGTCGGCGTTCGGCATCACCCAGGCGACGTCTGCGAGGCCAACGTCGACCGTCTGGCTCTCCGCCGTCAGCAGCACGCGCTCGCTCTTCACGCTGCGGCCGTCCGAGATCTTGAGCCCGACGGGGATGCGCCAGGTCTCGGGGGCGGCCGTGCCGACGGTCAGGAAGCGCTCCTGCCGCAGGCGCAGCTTGCCGCCTGCCTCTTTCTCGACCCGCACGAGGGGGATCCCCGGCTGATCGATGAAGCTCGCCAACGCCCCCCCGAGGTCCCGGCCCGAGGCGCGGGAGAGGGCGCCGGTCAGGTCGGAGGAGACGGCATTGCCCCACGCATGCTCGCGCAGGTAGTCGTTGACGCCGCGGCGGAAGACGTCGGGCCCGATCCAGCTCTCGAACATCGTCAACACGGCCTTGCCCTTGTTGTAGGCGAGGTCCAGGCCTTCCGTGCCCGCCTCGACGCTCGCCACCGGACGGTGGATCGCCACCGTCGAGGGCCGCGCGTCCAGGCCCATGACGCCCTGCACCGCCTCCAGCCGGGAGAGCGCGTTCTCGTACTCGGGGTGGACCTGCCCCGAGATCTTGTCGCCCATCCAGTCGGCGAACGACTCGTTGAGCCAGAGGTCGTCCCACCAGGCCAGGGTGACGAGGTCGCCGAACCACATGTGGGCCAGCTCGTGGGTGGCGATGTAGATGAACCGGCGACGCGCTTCCTCGCCGTCGTGGGGGCCGACCAGGAGCACGCGGTCGAAGAAGGTGATGGCGCCGGCGTTCTCCATCGCCCCGGGCCAGAACTCGGGGACGGCGATGAGGTCGAGCTTGGCGAACGGATAGGGGCGGCCGAAGTAGCCCTCCAGGGCGTGGAGGAGCGCCGGCGTTGTGGCGGCGGCATAGGCGGCCAGGTGGCTCTGCCCGCGGACGGTGACGATGCGCCCCGGCACCGAGAGGCCGGGGATGGGGGTGAATTCGAGCGGCCCGGTGGCGATCGCCAGGAGGTAGGAGGGGAGCTTCGGGGTCCGAGCGAAGACCACGGTCCGGATGCCACCGGCGACCGACTCCGACTCGACGGGCGTGTTGGAGATCGCCTGGTGCGCCGCCGGCACCGCCAGCGTCAGCTGGTAGGGGAGCTTGAATCCCGGCTCGTCCCAGCAGGGGAAGGCGCGGCGGGCGTCGGCGGCTTCGAACTGGCTGAAGGCATAGCTGTCGGCGCCCTTGCCGGTGCGGTAGAGGCCGACCGCCTGGGTGTTGAAAATCTGGGTGAAGTCGATCTCCAGCCGGTAGTCGCCGGGGGCGAGCGGAGCCGCGGCGGTGGCCGTCGCCACCGGTCCGTCGCGCTCGATGCGCACGGGGACGGCGCGCCCTTCCCGCCACAGCGCCGTGCGGGTGAAGGTCTGGCCGAGGGCGTGGAAGCGGAAGGCGGAGACGGCGCGGCGGACCGTCAGGTCGACGCGCACGCTGCCGCGGTAGTCCGCCTTGGCGGCGTCGAGGTCCAGCCGCACGGCTTCGAAGGTCGGCGCCACGTCGTCGCCCAGCCGCACGTCGGGCGCCGGCGGCGCGGAGGCCGCGGCGTAGGCGGCGGCCGGGGCGAGCAGAAGGGCGGCGAGCGCGGCGGCGAGGGCCGGCCGGCGAAGGGACGGGAAGGACGGTAGCGACGGGATCATCGAACAATCTTACGCTGTTTGTTTATGTAGGGGAGGGGCTTGTCCCCTCCC
>DATNKQ010000260.1:0-5975 GCA_035603315.1 Thermoanaerobaculia bacterium | reverse complement strand
GCGGGGGTCGAGCGAGGACGGAGCGCAACTGTCTGAGCCCGCAGGGCGAGTTTGAGCACCGCCCGCAGCTCGACCCCCGCCATCCGACGCGGTCGAAAGGTATACTTCCGCGCGATGTCCCCGACAGATCTCCGTTTCAGCGGCGTCAGCCGCCGCTTCGGACACCTCGCCGTGCTCGCGGGCGTTTCCGGCGAGGTTTCCGCCGGACAGGCGCTCCTGGTGACGGGCGCCAACGGCTCGGGCAAAAGCACTCTCCTGCGCTGCCTCGCGGGCCTCCTCGCCCCGGATTCCGGGGAGATCGAGTGCCGCGAGGAGGGCCGCAGCCTGGACGCCGCGGAGCGTAGGCGGCGGGTGGGAATGGTGGCGCCGGACATCGCTTTCTACGAGGAGCTCACGGTGGCGGAGAACCTCGCCTTCTTCGCCCGCCTGCGGCGCGCCAGACCCGAAAGGCCGGCGGAGCTGCTGGAGCGCGTCGGCCTCCCCGGCGACCGCATGGCCGGGGCTCTCTCCTCCGGCATGCGGCAGCGCCTGCGCTGGGTGTGGGCGCTCCTCCATCGCCCCCGCCTGCTGCTCCTCGACGAGCCGTTCCAGAACCTCGACCGCCCGGGCGAAACGGTGACCCGCGAGCTCCTGGAAGAGCACCTCGCCGCGGGCGAGGGCCTGGCGGTGATCGCCAACCCCTCCTCTCTGGAGGTTTCCCGTGTGGCGGCTCGCCTCGAACTGGGCGGCTGAGGCGCTGGCCGTCTTCGCCAAGGACTGGCGGTGCGAGTTCCGCACCCGCTACGCCCTCAACACGCTCGCCCTCTTCGCCTTCACCACCCTGGTCGTGGTCAGCGCCAGCCTGGGGCCTCTCGGCACCTCGGCGGCGCGCGGGGCGTCGGTGCTGCCGGTCCTCCTCTGGCTCATCCTCCTCTTCGCCGGCGCCGCCGGGCTGCCGCGCAGCTTCGTCCACGAGGAGGAGACCCACACCGCCACCGCCCTCCGCCTGGCGGCCACGCCCTCGGCCCTCTTCTGCGGCAAGCTGGCCTACGGGCTCAGCCTGGTATGGGCTCTCGAGCTCCTCGTCGCGCCGCTCTTCCTCGCCATGGTCAGCCTGGCGGTCCGCTCGCCCGGGCTCTTCGTCCTCGTCCTCGCCGCCGGCGGCTTCGGGCTCGCCGCCGGGAGCACCCTGATCGCCGCCATCATCGCCCAGGCGCAGGGACGCTCCACGCTCTTCGCCGTCCTCGCCTTCCCGGTGCTCCTCCCCCTTCTCATCCTGGTCGTCGAGCTGACCCGCAACGCCGTCGCCGGAGCCCCTGCCGGCATGGCCCTCCACCAGCTTCTCCTATATGATGGCACCGTAACGATCTTCGGGCTCATGCTGTTCCCTGTGGTCTGGAATCCATGAAAACGTTGCTGCCATGGCTGCTCTGGGTCTGGATGGCGGTCGTGATCTGGGCCGCCTTCTTCTACTCGCCGCTCGCCGCCGGCTTCATCGGCCAGTCGAGCCGCGTCCTTTTCTTCCACGTCCCCCTGGCCTGGACCGCCTTCGTCGGCTTCCTCGCCGCGGCGGTGTGGAGCGCGCGCTACCTCTTCTTCGGCCGCCGGCTGCGCGACGACCGCGCCGCCGCGGTCGCCGTCGAGGTCGGCTTCGTCTTCTGCGTGCTGGCGACGGTGACCGGAGCGCTCTGGGCGCGCATCATGTGGGGCGCCTACTGGAACTGGGACCCCCGGCAGACCTCGATCATCCTGGTGCTGATCTTCTACGGCGCCTATCTCTCGCTCCGCGGCGCCGTCGAGGACGGCGAGAAGCGGGCCCGCCTGGCCGCGGTGTACGCACTCTTAGGAGTGGTGGTGACGCCGTTCTTCTTCTTCATCGTGCCGCGCATCACCTACTCGCTCCACCCGGACTCGGTCATCAACAGCCGGGGCGAGGTCGACATGGAGTCGCGGATGCTCCAGGTGCTGCTCGCCGCCTTCGCCGGCAACGCGGCGCTGTTCTTCTGGATCCACAACCTGCAATGCCGCCTGCGGGCGCTTGCCGAAGGGAAGGCGCGGCCATGACGTCGAGAAGAGGGCTACCATGGAGCTAGGTGGCCTGGGATGGATCGTGATCGTCAACCTGGTGATCTGGACCGGGCTGTTCCTCTACTTGCTCCGCCTCGGAAAGAGGGTAAAGGAGCTGGAGAAAGAGCGATGAACAAGAAAATCCTCTACGTCCTCGGGGGCCTCGTGCTCCTCGCCTTCGTCGGCTTCTCGCTGTCCTCGTTCACCAAGGCGATGACCCCTTACGTCTCGTACGAGCAGGCGCGCTCGGCCAATCGCATGGTGCAGATCGCCGGCGCCCTCGAGAAGGGGAGCTCCAGCTACGTCCGGGAGCAGGAAGCGCTGCTCTTCACCCTCAAGGAGCCGAAGACCCGGGAGATCCTCCGGGTGCGCTACAAGGGGGTCAAGCCGGCCAACTTCGAGGACGCCATCAGCGTCGTCGCCATCGGCCAGTACGACGAGGCCGCCAAGGAGTTCCAGGCGAACAAGCTCCTCGTCAAATGCCCGAGCAAATACCAGGGAGCCGAGGTCAGGACCTACAGCTGAGGACGGGCCCGCGAAGGAGACCGCCGTGACGTATCTGTCCCATCTCTATCTCCCCGGGGCGCTCGCCCTCTGGTGCGCGCTGCTCTTCGCTATCGCCGCCATCTGGGGCTACTCGCTGGTGCTGCGCGGCGATGCCTCGGCGGTGATCTTCGCCCGGCGGGCCTACAACTTCTTCGCCCTCTCCGTCCTCCTGGCGGCCGCCGTCCTGATCCTTCTCCTCTTGATGCGCGACTTCCGCATCGAGTACGTCTACCAGTACTCCGGGATGGACCTCCCCGGCCACTACCAGTTCGCCGCCTTCTGGGCCGGCCAGAAGGGGAGCTTCATGATCTGGCTCGTCTGGGGGACCCTCCTGGGCGTGGGATTGAAGCGCGCCGCCGGCAAGGCCGAGCCTTCCGTGATGGGTTTCTACCTCCTCACCCTCCTCGGCCTCCTCTTCATCCTGGTGCGCGAGAACCCGTTCACCATGCTGACCCAGACGCCGCTCGACGGCCAGGGCCTGAACCCGCTCCTCCAGGACGACTGGATGGTCATCCATCCGCCGATCATGTTCATCGGCTATGCCGCCTCCGCCATCCCGTTCGCCTTCGCCATGGCCGCCCTCTGGCGCCGCGACTACGACGGCTGGGCGGCGCGCGCCTTCCCCTGGGCCCTGGGCGGCTTCCTGGTGCTGGGCACCGCCATCCTGATGGGCGGCTATTGGGCCTACAAGACCCTGGGATGGGGCGGCTACTGGGGCTGGGACCCGGTCGAGAATGCGTCCCTCATCCCTTGGCTGTTCGGCACCGTGATGATCCACGGCCTCCACATGGAGCGCACGCGGGGGCGCTACCGGCGGGCCAACTACGTGCTCGCCGCCCTCACCTACGTCTCCGTCCTCTACGGCACCTTCCTCACCCGTTCCGGCGTGCTCGCCGACTTCTCCGTCCACAGCTTCGTCGACTTCGGGATCGCCGGCTACCTGATCGGTCTCCTGGCGGTGTTCATCCTCCTGCCCGCCTACCTGCTGATCAGCCGCCTGCCCAAGGTGCCGACGAACCGCAACGAGGACCCCTTCCTCTCCCGCGGCACCTTCCTGGTGCTGTCGACGATCACCGTCCTCGCCGCTGCATTGGTCATCGCCGCCGGGACCTCGGCGCCGATCCTCACCCGCTTCATGAAGAGCCCGAGCCAGGTGGGGCCCGAGTTCTACAACCGGGTCAACCTGCCGATCGCGCTCCTCGTCGCCTTCCTCCTGGGGCTGGTGCCGTTCCTCACCTGGCGCGGCGAAGCCCTGACCGAGGTGCTCAAGAAACTCCGCCTCTCGGCCGGCCTCGCGCTCGCCGTGACCGTGCTGTCGGCGGTCGCCGCGGTCCGCGACCCGCTCTACCTCGTCTTCGTCTTCCTGGCCACCCTGGCGGTGGCGAGCAACCTCGAGAAGGTCGTCCGCAAGTGGCGCGCCCACAGCCTCTCGGGAGCCGGCGGATACCTGGCGCATGTGGGCGTGGGCGTGATCCTCCTGGGCATCCTCGCCTCCTCGGCGTATGACCAGAGCACCAAGGTCACCCTGGAGCAGGGGGTGCCCCGCAAGCTCGGCGACATGACGCTGACCTTCACCCGCTACCTGGCGCGCACGGCGAGCGAGAAGGAACGCCTGGAGATCCGCGTCGACCGCGGCCACGGCAGCACCTATCTCGCCTACCCCAAGATGTTCATGAACGACCGCACCCGCCAGTTGATGGTCAACCCCGACGTCCACAGCCTGGCCCTCAAGGACCTCTACATCTCGCCCATCGAGTACGACCCCGGGCAACCCCGGCTCGAGCTCGCCAAGGGGAAGACGGGAACGGTGGGGGGGCTCGAAGTGCGCTTCGTCAAGTTCGACCTCCAGGTCGAGGGCAACGCCATGGCGCAGATGGCGGCCGGCAAGCCGGTGACCATCGGCGCCGACCTCGAGGTGACCCAGGGAGGGATCACCCGTCCGGTCAAGGCGCTCTACCGCATGAACCCGGCCGACGGGCGGGTCGAGACGCCGCCCGCCGCGCTGCCCGGCGGTGGCCGGATCGTCGTCTCCGGGATCAACGCGTCGTCCGGCGCCGTCCGGCTGGATGTGAGCGGGGTCTCCAACCCGGCCAGGCTGTCGGTCGACGTCACCAAGAAGCCGCTCATCAACCTCGTCTGGGGAGGCCTCTACGTCGTCCTCCTAGGCGGCATCCTGGCCGCCATCAAGCGCGTACGCGAGGTCAGGATCCGGGCGTCGATCGGCGAGCTGGAGTAGCTCGGGCGCCGAGCTGAGCTACGCCCCGACCGCCAGCCGGTCGGCGAGCAGGGCGGGGAGGCCGGCCTTGTGAATGCGGCTCTGCGCCCGCTCGATCGGATACGGCAGGCGCACCCAGCGGACGACGCGGCGGTCGCTGTCGTAGGTCATGTAGGCGGCCCGCGGATCGCGGTCGCGCGGCTGGCCGATGGAGCCGGGATTGACCAGGTAGCGGCCTCCGGGATCGAGCTCGATGCGGCCGCTCCGGCCGCGCAAGGCGCGGACGCTCAGGCCGCGCGGCTCCAAGGAAAAGATGGACGGGATGTGGGTGTGCCCGAAGAAGGTGACGGCCACCTCGTGGGCGGAAAAGATCTCCAGGGCGTCGAGGTCGGAGAAGACGTAGGTGTCCTCGTCGAGCGGTGAGCCATGGCAGATGGCCAGGCCCTCGCCGACCACGAGCGGCCCGCGGATCAGCTCCCGCACGTAGCGAAGGTTCGCCGGGGTCAGGCGATCCGTCGTCCACTGCGCCGCCGCCCGCGCGGCCTGGTTGAAGTTCTCCCCGCGGTCGATCCCCGCCACCACTTTGTCGTGGTTGCCGCGCACGCTGAAAACCCGGGGCGCCAGCGACCGCACCGCCTCCACGACCTGGTTGGGCGCGGCGCCGTAGCCCACCAGGTCGCCCAGGACCAGCACGGCGTCGAAGCGCTTGCGGCGGGCGTGGCGGAGGACCACCTCGAAGGCGTCCCAGTTGCCGTGCATGTCCGAAAGGATCAGGTAGCGCATGGCTTCGCGCCCAGCAGGAGGGCGATCCTCGACGCCACCTCGCCGGCGGACTCTGCCGCGGCGACGTCGACCGTGACGTCGGCGCGGCGATAGGCAGGCAGGCGCTCGCGGTAGAGGTTCAGGGCCTGGACGTCGTCCCGGAAGAGCGGCCGGTCGAGCTTGCCGCGCCCGATCCGCGCCACGATGGTCGAGAACGTCGGGTTGAGGAAGACGGTCCGGCCGTGTGCCTGCATCAGGCGGGCGTTCGACTCGTAGGCGAAGGTCCCGCCGCCGGTCGCCACCACCCCCTCGGGCAGCTCCACGGTCTCCCGCAGGACCTCCTGCTCGAGCTGGCGGAAGGCGGCCTCGCCGTGCGTCTCGAAGATCTGGCGGACGCTCATCCCCA
>DATNKQ010000256.1:0-24515 GCA_035603315.1 Thermoanaerobaculia bacterium | reverse complement strand
ACTGCACCGTGATCACTGCCATAGAGCGGTCATCAACCGCCCGTGCGAAGCACGGGCAACAAGAAAAGAGACCATCATGAAAAACCTTGCCATCGCCACCGCGCTCGTCGTCTCCCTCGGCCTGCTCTCGGCCGGTACCGTCCACGCCTCCGGCACGGCGGGCGGCGCCGCCGCCGCCGAGATCGTCAGCGCCATCTCGATCTCGAACAACACCAACCTCGAGTTCGGCCAGATCGTGCCCAGCGTCGTGATCGGAACCGTCACCATGTCGACCGCTGGCGTCCGCAGCAGCACGGGCGGCGTCACGCTTGGCAACGGAGTCGTCCCCAACGCTTCCAGCTTCGCCGTGACCGGCGCGCCGAGCAACACCTACGCCATCACTCTCCCGACCTCCATCACGCTCACCGCCGCCGCGGGGGCGCCCATGACGGTCGATACGTTCGTCAGCGACCCGACGGTGGCCGGAGCCCTCTCTGTCGCCGGGGCGCAGACCCTCCTCGTGGGCGCCACGCTGCACGTCGGCGTGAGCCAGGTCGCCAATCCTTACTCGGGCACGTTCAACGTGACCGTCGCCTACAACTGACCCGCCTACGACCCTCTCGGGCGCCGGGGGTGGCGCGAGTCGCCCCTCCGGCGTCGAAAGGAAGGACCATGAGAGTCAGAGCTCGCCAACTCTTGGCAGCGGCGATGGCCCTCGGCGCCATTCTCCTCACGCGCCGGGCCGCCGCCGTCATCGCCATTGACCTGACCACCAATTCCAACCTCGGTTTCGGTCAGATCGTGGCCACGGCGACCGCCGGAACGGTGACCGTGTCGCCCCTGGGCGGCCGCACGGCGTCGGGGGGCGTCTTGCTGGGCAACGGCTTCGGCGCCAGCGTGGCCTCTTTCGCCGTCAGCGGCCAGCCCAACGCCGGCTACTCCGTCACGCTGCCGAGCTCCTGCGTGCTCTCCGGCGGCGGCAGCTCCATGACCGCCGACACCTTCCTGAGCAATCCCGCCAGCGCCCAGAACCTCGTGGGGCCGGCGGGAACGGCGTCGTTCACCCTGGGAGCGACGCTGCACGTGGGCGGCGGCCAGCGCTCGGCCTCCTACTCGGGGACCTACGCCGTCAACGTCGCGTACGACTAACCAGAAAGAGTGGGAACTTTGATGAAAATGTCTCGACAACCGTGGCGGTGGCTCTTCGTCCTCCTGTTCGGCGCACTGGGCGCGACGGCCGCGCACGCCAGCGGACCGAGCGACCTCCTGGTCGCCCCCACGCGGGTGGTCTTCGAGGGGCGGCTGCGGACCGCCGAGATCACGCTCGTCAACATCGGTTCCTCGACCGCCACCTACCGCATCAGCTTCGTCCACCTGCGCATGAGCGAGGAGGGGGGGACGAAAGAGATCGAGACCGCCGGCGCCGAGCCCGGGGAGCGCTTCGCGGACGAGCTCATCCGTTATTCGCCCCGGCAGGTGACCCTCGAGCCGAACGTGGCGCAGACCGTCCGCATACAGGTCCGCAAGCCGGAGGATCTCGCGCCGGGCGAGTACCGCTCCCACCTGCTGTTCCGCGCCGTCCCGTCCGCCGGCCGGGACGCGAAGACCGCGGAGGACGCCACCGCCTTCAGCGTCAAGCTCACCGCCATCTACGGGGTCTCGATCCCGGTCATCGTGCGCCAAGGCGACACCTCCGCCAAGGCGACGCTCTCCGACCTCGAGATCGTCCCGCCGAGCGGCGCCGAGGCGATGCCGGCCCTGCGCTTTCGCATCAGCCGGACGGGAAACCAGTCGATCTACGGCAACCTCAGGGTGACCTTCGTGCCGGCGGGCGGCAAGGCGAGCGTGGTGGGGCTCGCGAACGGCGTCGCGGTCTACACGCCGAACCCGGTGCGCCGCGCCGTCATCCCTCTCCACGTCCCGCCGGGCGTCGTCCTCAAGAACGGCCGCCTGCACCTGGCCTATACCAAGCAGGACAAGGGTAACGAGACGATCGCCGAAGCCGATCGCCTCGTGCCGTGACCAGGTTCCCGGCCGGCGCGGCGGTGCTCGTCGTGCGGCTGCTGGCCGGCGCCGCGATGACGCAGCTCGCTCTGCCCGCCGCCGCGCGCGCGGCCCAGGATCCGCCGGCCGGGAGCGTCATCGTGGAGCGCCCGGAGGCGGACGTCCTCCTCCTCGCCCTGAGGCTGGAGCAGTCGACCCTCGCCGAGGCCCTCCCCACCTACCAGGATCGGGGCAGTGTCCTGGTTCCCTTGGGCGAGGTCTGCCGGCTCCTCGGCCTCGGCATCACCGTTGACGTCGGCCGCGGCTTCGCCTCCGGCTTCTTTATCGATGAAAGGAGGCTCTTCGCGCTCGACGTCGCCTCCCGGACGGTGATCGCCGAGGGGAAGCCGAAGCGCTTCGACCCTGCCGAGATCGAGGTCCACCAGGACGACATCTACGTGGACGCCGCGCTGCTCTCCGAGTGGCTGCCGCTCCACCTCGGCGTGGACCTCCATGCCTCGATGATCACCGTGCGCCCTGACGAGAAACTCCCATCTCAGCTCCGCCTCGATCGCGAGAGCAAGCTCGATCGCTCACGCGCGAGCCAGCGCCTGACCGCGTCTTCGTATCCGAAAATCGAGCTCCCGTACCGGCTCTTCGACGGACCGTTCGTCGACCAGACCCTTACCTTCACCCGCCAGCCCAATCCGCAGGGGGGCAGCCAGAACGCCCTGCAGTCCTCTACCTACGCCACCGGGGACGTCCTCTTCATGGAGGCGAACGCTTTCGTCTCGGCCACCGATCACGGGATCGCCGACTCGCGCTTCAGCCTCAGCCGGAAGGATCCCGAAGGGACGCTGCTCGGAGTCCTCGGCGCGCGGGAGGTGACCGTCGGGGACGTCTTCCACCCGGGCCTCGCGCTGATCGCCTTGCCGAACTCCGGGCCCGGATTGACCATCAGCAACTTTCCGCTGCAGCTCCCGACGCAGTTCGACCGCCAGAGCTTCCGCGGCGACCTGCCGCCGGGCTGGGAGGTGGAGCTCTACCGCGGCCAGGACCTCCTGGCCTTTGCCCAGTCGCGGCCGGACGGGGCCTACGAGTTCCTCGACGTCCCGCTCCTTTTCGGCCTGAACCTGTTCCGCTTGGAGTTCTACGGTCCGCAAGGGCAGCACCGCAGCGAGACGCGGCGCTTGAACGTCGGCGACACGCTGACGCCGCAGGGGAAGCTCTATTACCGTCTCGTCGGAAACGACCCCAGCTACCGCCTGTTAGGGAAGGGCGTCGACGCCGGGGCCCGCTCGTCGTTGGACCTGAGCGGCGGGCTCACCAGGAACCTCTCCGTCACGGCGAGCCTCGCAGCGGTCGACCTCGCGGACCGCCGGCACACCTACGGGAAGGCGGGGCTGCGCGCCTTCTCCGGCTTCCTCTTCGCCAACGTCGACGTCGCGGTGGACACCGGCGGCGGCTCCGCCTGGCAGGCGACGCTGCAATCCCGCCTCGGCCGCTTCGGCCTCCAGCTCCAGCACGCGGAGCTCGACCACTTCGTCAGCGAGGCCTTCGTCTCTCCCCTCGACCCGATCCGCAGCCGCACGACCGTCCGGCTCGACACCACCGTCCCCGAGACGTTGCTGCCGCCCATCTCGGTGCTGGTCGAGGTCCTGCAGGACCGGCTCGAATCGAGCCAGCAGGTCAGCCAGCTCAACGGCCGGCTCTCGGCGTCTCGGCGCGGTCTCTCGGTCGCCAACCAAGTGGAATGGGCCTTCTCATCCGGGAGCGGCCCGGGGTTGCCGGCGAACGCTTCCGGCCAGCTCCTGGTCAGCAAGTTCCTTCCGGCGTTCGCGCTCCGCGGAGAGCTCGACTACAACCTCGAGCCGGCCTCGGAGCTGACGAGCGTCGCCGTGACCGCGGAGACCCGTGTCGTGCCGGAGCTCCTCCTCTCGGCCGGCATCAGCCGCACGATCCAAGGGCAACGGACGCGGTTCCTCGCCGGGGTGAGCAAGCTGGAGGGGGCCTTCGGCTTCGGCGTCACGGCCGACTACTCGCGCCCGGACGGGCTCGGCGTCATCCTCCTCCTCTCGGTGGCCGCCGGCCGCGACGCGCGAAACGCCAAGTGGCACCCGCAGGCTCGCCCGATCGCCGGCTCGGGAGCCGTGTCGGGACGCGCCTTCCTCGACCTCAACGGCAACGGGCTGATGGATGCCGGCGAGAAGGCGATCCCCGGCGCCGGCTTCCTCCTCGGCGGCGCCGGCAGCCTGGCGCGAACCGACGACGCCGGGGAGGCGTTCCTGCCCAACCTGGCCCCCTACAAGAGCCTCGACGTCGCCCTCGCGCCCTCGACGCTCGAGGACCCGTTCTGGAAGCCCGCGCAAGAAGGCGTCCGCATCGTGCCGCGTCCCGGCAAGACGGCGGTCATCGACTTTCCGGTCGTGATCTCCGGGGAGATCGCCGGCACGGTCTACTTGAAGAAGGACGGCAAGAGCCGTGAGGCGAGCGGCGTGGAGCTCGAGCTCGTCGACCAGCACGGGGTCGTCGTCAAGAGGGCCACGAGCGGGTACGACGGCTTCTACGACATCACCGAGATCAGGCCGGGAGGTTACACCCTGAGCGTCACCGCCGAGCACGTCCGGCGGCTCCATGTCATGGCGCCCTCACGAGAGGTGAAGATGGTGCCGAGCGGCACCGTCCTCGACGGCGTCAACTTCATCCTCGAGGTATGGGAGCCCACGGGCGACCGCCGGGAGTCAACAGTTCCTGGATCTGTCGCGGGTGCCAGCAGCCCATCTATACGGGTAGCGCCGATCCGGGCAGGCGACGACTATTTAGTTTATACTTTGCAAGGCGAAAAGGAGACCTATCGTAGTCCACGATATACATACTCAGCAAACCGTGGTATACGTTATATTCCACTGCGAATTCTCGAAGAGCCGGCTGGGCCGCAGCGGTGGCGAGCAGTGCCCCGGCCTTCTGGCGCGAGGTCAGACGCGATGGCATCAATGGAGCGAAGCCTTTCAACCGCGCAGCGGTCGCCGGTCGAGAGCCTCGCCAGAGTCGGCCACGCGTTACGGGCGCCGCTCAACTCGATCCTCGGCTTCGGCGAGGTCCTGCTCGACCGCCGCTACGGCGAGCTCAACGAGCGCCAGAGCCGCTGCGTCGCCAACATCCTGGCCGCCGGCGACTCCCTCCTCCGGCTGATCAACGACACCCTGGACCTGGCTAGGCTCGAGGCCGGCCTCCTCAAGCTGGAGCTCGTCGATTTCGATCTCGCACCTCTCTTGGGCGACCTTGCCGCCGTCCTCCGCGTGGGCGCCGGTAAGAAGGGCATCGAGCTCGCCGTCGACGTCGAAGAGCCGCTGGCCGCGGTCAAGGCCGATCCCCGGCGCCTGAAGCAGATCGTTTTCACCCTCCTCTCCGCCGCCGTCGACTTCACCCCCGCGGGCGGTCAGGTGCGGCTCCTCGCCAGCCGGATCCCCTCGGCCAGCGCCGCCGCCGGCATCGCCCTCGCTGTCTCTGGCACCGCCTTCCGTTTCCGCGACGAGGAGCCGCAGCCGCCGGGCCAAGCCCTCGATCGGCTCGAGCTCGCCGCCGACAGCGGCGGGGAGGGGGTGCGGACGAGGCTCGCCCTGGTCAGCGGCCTGGTCGAGCTCCACGGCGGCCGCATCTGGGCCGAGCAGGGCGCGGAGGGAGCGCAGGGAACGGTCCGCATCGACCTGCCCGCCGCGACCGCCGCCCCGCCCGCCGGGGAAGCGATCTGACCGATGTCGCCGACGCGCGTCCAGCGGCTGAGGCGCCGGTCGGCCTTCTTGAAGATCGGGGTCGGGCACGGCCTCGCCATGGTCCTCATGCTCGCCGTCACCCTGCTCAGCACCAGCGGCCTCCTGCAGCTCCTGGCGAGCCTGCGCTCGACGGCCCACTCCTACGGGGTGCTCAAGGAGCTGGAGGAGATCGAGTCCATCGTGGGCGCCGCCGAGAGCAGCGAGCGCGAGTACCTGCTGACCGCGGAGCCCGTCTTCCTCGCGTCGTTCAACGAGGCCTTCGCGAGGCTGGACCTCTCGCAGCGCATGCTGCGCTCGCTGATGGCGGCCGATCCCCTGCAGGTCGCCCACCTCGACCAGGTACTGGCTTTGATCGACCAGCGCCGGCAGCACTTCGGCCGGGTCATGGCCCTGCGCCGGGCGGAAGGGGTCGAGCGGGCGCTCGCGGAGATGCGCGGGGCGCGGGCGACCGTGGAGATCGCCCGCTTTCGGAGCGCCTTCCGGTCCGTGGAGAGGAGGGAGCGCCAGATCGTCGCGGCGCGCGAACGGCGGCTGCGACGAAACGCCGAGAGCACCGTCGCGCTGGTCACGCTCGGCGCCTGCCTGGGCATCGCCCTGGTGGGCGGGGGCGGTTTCCTCGTCCGCCGCGAGCTGGCGCGGCGGCTGGCGGTCCAGGAGGAGCTGCACCGCAGCGGAGAGCGCTTCCGCGGCACCTTCGAGCAGGCCGCGGTCGGCATCGGGCACCTGTCGACCGACGGCCGCTGGCTGTTCGCCAACCGCAGGCTGTGCGAGATCCTCGGCCGGCCGCGCGAGGAGCTGGTCGGCAGCTTCTGGCCGGCGGTGCTGGAACCCGAGGACCGCGCTGCGTCGGAGGCCAAGATCGCCCTCTTGGTCGACGGCAGCATCGAGGCGCGGACTACCGAGCTTCGCCTCCGCCGGCCCGACGGCGCCTTCGTCTGGATCGACTCGACGCTCTCCGTGGAGCGCGACGACGAGGGCCGTCCGGAGTTCCTCATCTGCGTCGTCGAGGCCATCAACGACCGCAAGCTGGCGCAGCTCAAGGAGGAGGCGCTGGTCTCCCAGCTCAGCCGCGCCAAGGAGCTGGCCGAGGCGGCGAGCCGGACGAAGAGCGATTTCCTGGCCTCCATGAGCCATGAGCTGCGGACGCCGCTCAACTCGATCATCGGCTTCTCGGAGGTGCTGGCGGACGGCAAGGTCGGCCCTCTCGATCCGCGGCAGAGCCGCTACGTCGGCAACATCCTGGGCAGCGGCCGTCACCTCCTGCTCCTCGTCAACGACATCCTCGACCTGGCGCGGGTGGAGTCCGGCTTCTCGGCCCTGCAGTGCGAGGCCTTCGACTGCGGCGAGGTCATCGCCGACGTCAGCGGCACCATCCAGGCCCTGGCGGGGCCCAAGCGGATCGACCTCACGGTGAAGCTCGCCGAGGCTCTGCCGCCGATCGTCGCCGACCTCGCGAAGTTCAAGCAGATCCTCTACAACCTGCTCTCGAACGCCGTCAAGTTCACGCCCGACGGCGGCAAGGTCGAGATCAGCGCCCACTTTCG
Organism: Thermoanaerobaculia bacterium; assembly: GCA_035603315.1. Taxonomy (GTDB): domain Bacteria; phylum Acidobacteriota; class Thermoanaerobaculia; order Multivoradales; family UBA5704; genus DATNKQ01. The sequence continues at coordinate 17,236 of DATNKQ010000256.1, read as the reverse complement.
GCCCCGGCGGCGCAAGCCGGGCGCCGCCGATTCCGGCGAGGTGAGCGGCGCCCTCCACGTGGCGGTCGCCGACACCGGCATCGGCATCCGGCCCGAGGACCAGTCCCGGCTCTTCGGCGAGTTCGTGCGCATCGACTCCGCCTACGCCCGCAAGCAGCAGGGGACGGGCCTCGGCCTGTCGCTCACCCGCAAGCTCGCCGAGCTGCACGGCGGGCGCGTCTGGATGGAGAGCGCGGGCCTGGGGAAGGGCAGCACCTTCCACCTCTTCCTGCCGGTCAATCCCCCCGCCAGCAGCTTCCTCGGGGAGCTGCGGAGCGTCCCCCCGGCCGGGCAACTCCTCTCGCCATGACGACGCCGCGCATCCTGGTCGTCGACGACGTCGAGCAGAACTGTGTGGTTCTGTCCGAAATGCTCACCCTCCTGGGCTACGAGCCGGTCTGCGCGCGGGACGGCTTCGAGGCCCTGGCCAAGCTGCAGCTCGGCATCGACCTCGTCCTCCTGGACGTCATGATGCCGGGCCTCGACGGCTACGAGGTCGCCCGCCGCCTGCGCGCCGATCCGCAGTTCGCCGACCTGCCGGTGATCATGGTGACGGCCCTGGACAGCCGCGAGGACCGCGTCCTGGCGGTGCGGGCGGGGGCGAGCGACTTCATCGCCAAGCCCGTCGACCGCACCGAGCTTGAGGTGCGGGTGGGATCGCAGCTCAAGCTGAAGGAGGCGCGCGAGGCGCTGGACCGCCACCGGGCCGACCTCGAGCAGACGGTGGCGCGGCGGACGGCGGACCTGGCAGCCGCCCTGGAGAAGACCGTGGAGGCGCAGCGCCGGACCTACGAGGCCCACCTCGACACCATCCGCCGGCTGGTGCTGGCGGCGGAGCTCAAGGACTCCGACACGGCGCGCCACATCGTCCGCATCAGCCGCTACACCGGGGTGCTGGCGCGCGCCCTCCACCTGCCGCCCGGCGACGTCGAGACGCTCTGCCTGGCCGCCACGCTGCACGACGTCGGCAAGATCGGCATCCCCGACTCCATCCTCGTCAAGACCGGCGCCCTGACGGTCGAGGAGCGCCGCATCATGGAGACCCACACCCTGATCGGCGGCCGCATCTTGGACGGCTCGCCCTCCGAGATCATGCGCGCCGGCCGGACCATCGCCCTCACCCATCACGAGAAGTGGGACGGCAGCGGCTATCCGCACGGCATCGGCGGCGAGAACATCCCGCTGTGGGGACGCATCTGCTCCGTCGCCGACGTCTTCGACGCGCTGACCACCGACCGGCCCTACCGGCCGGCGCTCAGCCACGAGGCGGCCCTGGCGATCATGGTCGCGGACCGCGCGTCCCGGTTCGACGCCAAGCTCCTCGACCTCTTCATCGCCAACCTCGACGAGGTGCTCGGCATCCTCGCCGACTTTCGCAACGCACCCGCCGAGAGCGCCTCGGATGCCCTCCTGGCGCGCGGAGAGGAGACGGTCCCATGGTCAAGGTCCTGATCGCCGACGACCACACCCTCTTCCGCGAGGGGCTCAAACGGATCCTCGAGCAGACGCCCGGCATGACGATCACCGGCGAGGCGGCGACCGGCGAGGAGGCGATCCAAATGGCGTCGAAGAACCGCCCCGACGTCGTCCTCCTGGACGTCTCGATGCCGGGCCGCGGGGGGATCGAGACCGCCCAGGAGATCAAACGGCGGTCGCCGGGAGTCCGCATCCTCATGCTGACGGTCCATCCGGAGGATCACTTCGCGGTGCGCTGCCTGAAGGAAGGGGCGGACGGCTACATGACCAAGGACGCCGCCCCGAAGCAGCTCCTGGAGGCGATCCAGAAGGTCCGCTCCGGCGGCAAGTACGTGAGCCCCGGCCTGGCGGAGCGCCTGGCGATGAGCCTCGAGAGCGGCTTCGGCCGCATGCCGCACGAGAGCCTGTCGGACCGCGAGTTCGAGGTCATGCGCCTGATCGCCTCCGGCAAGACGGCGAGCGAGATCGCCGCGCAGCTCCACCTGAGCGTCAAGACCATCAGCACCTACCGCGCCCGCATCCTCGAGAAGATGTCGATGCGGACCAACGCCGAGATCATGCACTACGCCTTCGAGATCGGGCTGGAGAAGTAGGCCGGCAGGTAGGCGCGCGTGCCGGCGCCGGACGGCAGGGGCTCGGCGAAGCCGCCGCGCGCGGCGAGGATGGCGGCCACCACCGCCGCCCTTCCCGAGTCCCAGGCCGCCGGCGGCACACTCTCGGCATCCTCCGGAGCCGCGGAAGCCGCGGGGGCTGCGGAAGCCGCCGCGTCGGCCTCCGGATCGGCGGCGGCCGCGATCTCCAGGGCGACGTACGCCTTTCCGGCCCGCTCCTCGTTGCGGGCGCCGAGGCGGAGCTCCGCCGCTCCCGGCACCGCCTCCCGCGCCTCCCAGGCGAGGTGGAGGAGGAGCTGGTAGACCTGCACCGGGTCGCCGTGGAGCGTTGCCAAATCGGGCGGAAAGGCGGTGATCACGGAGAGCGGGCGCCGAAACGTCGCGCCGGCGAGCTTCTGGAGGTCGGCGATCAGGTACTGCGACTGGAAAACCGTCGCCTCGCCTTCCATGCCGCGGGCGAACCAGTGGAGCTGGCGGGTGACGCGGAGGCCCCGCCGCACGGTTTCCTCGAGGGCCGCCACCCCCTGCTGCTGCGCCGAGCTCGGGGAACCCGCCGACAGCAGGTCGACCGTCATCAGCACCGAGGCCAGCACGTTGTTGAGCTCGTGCGCCAGGCCGCCGGCCAGCGCGCCCATGGCGCGCAGGCGGTCGTAGCGCAGGTCGACGTCGGGCGCGGTCAACGGTCTCCGATTTGCCCGGCGCCCAGGAACGAGTGCAGGGTGGCGGCGAAAGTGCGGGTGTTGATCGGCTTGGTCAGATAGGCGTCGCAGCCGGCCGCCCGCGCCTCCTCCTCGTCGCCCTTCATGGCGCGCGCCGTCAGGACGACGATAAAGATCCCGGCCGTCTCGGGCGAAGCTTTGAGGATGCGGGTCGCCTCGAGGCCGTCCATCCCCGGCAGCGACACGTCCATGAGGATGAGGTCGGGCCGGTCGCTGCGCGCCAGGACCAGCGCCTCCTCCGCGGTGTCGACCTGCCGCACGTCGATCCCATCGTCCGTCAGCAGATCGCGGAAGAGCTCCACGTTCAGGGGTTGGTCTTCAACCAGCAAGATTTTCATTGCAGCACTACCTCGAATAACACCTTACCGAAGTCGCGTCCAGGTGTCTGTAGGACGTTTTCCGACAGCAGGAGACGGCGCCGTCCGATTTCGGCCGCCGGACCGGTCCTCTAGGCTGCTTCAAGAAAGCCGAAAAGGAGAAGGTCATGAACAGAGCAGCGGTTGTGCAGCAGGATGCGACGACGGACCGGATCGAGCGGCGGCGCGAGGAGCGGGTGCCGGCGGGCTTCCCGGTCTATTACCGGCGGCTGCGCCTCGAGCGCGCCTCCCGTGAGTATCTGACCAGCCGCGGCGGCAGCACCAGCCTGGGCGGCATGTTCCTCCCCACCCCCCACCCCTGGCGGCCGGGCACGACCCTCCTGCTCGAGCTCTTCCTCGACCCGCAGGACGACGCCTCGCCGGTGATCGCCACCGCGGTCGTCCGCTGGACCAACCGCTGGTCCCATCCCCGCGGCATGGGCATCGAGTTCCTGGACTTCGAAGGCCTGGGCGAAAGGAGCCTCGACGCCTGGCTCCAAACGGTCAGGACCGGAGCGGAGGAGCAGGGCAACGCGAGCCCGGTGCTGGCGAAAGCGTCGTAGGTCGAAGCGCGAGTGGCGGAGGGGGTGGGATTCGAACCCACGGGCCGCGTGAACGACCGGCGGTTTTCAAGACCGCTGCTTTAGACCGCTCAGCCACCCCTCCTTCCGGGCAGGCGGCGTGAGCTTATCGCCGTTTCCCACAAGACGTTGGCGTCGCGGCGGGCAGAATATTGGGCGCGTTGTGTCTGTTACACTTTGGGTGTTGACAGCGGCTGAGCGACCGCCCCGCACCCGGATTCTCCGCCCCGAGCCCCGGATCTCGATCCCGGCCTCCGGGCTCGGCATCGCAAGGTGCGCGACGCTTTCCTGGCGGTGTCCAAGGCGCCCCAGGGCGCCGCCTTCCAGCCGCGGCCAGCGCGCGTCGCCGACCAGCCAGACGCGATGGCCGGAACTCAAGGCGCTGGCTTCGATGGTCGCGCGCCAGCAGATGCTGATGCTGGTCAAGGGCGCGAAGGACATCGAGATCATCGCCAGCTATTTCGGCAAGGAGCGCTCCACCGATGGCCTGAAGGCGCTGGCCAAGGAACTGGCCGGCAAGGTCTAGCGCGGTTGGTAGGTGCAACTCCGGGCCCGGGCGGGCGGTGCGCTCGCCCGGGCTCGAGGGGAAGGGATCAGCGCTGCGGCGGGGGCTTCTGCTCTTCGCGCTTTTCGGCCCGCGCACTCTCGTGCTTCTTGGCGATGACCTTGCCGTCGATGGCGCTGACGTTGACCTCCTCGACGCCGGACTTGCCCGGCACCTGGATGTCGAAGGAGTAGATCAGCTTGCCGTGCTCGCGCTCGAGCTCCTCCGACTTCACCACTCCGCCCGGCACCTTGGCAAGGGCCGTGGCGCGGGCGTCGTCGAGGCTGATCTTGGCCTGTTTGGCGAGGGCGGCGGGGACGTCGCTGCGCGGCGCGGTCTTGGCCTGCGGGGCCGTGGCGCCGAAGCTGGCGGCCGCCGTCATGGCGGCGGCGGTCAGGGCGATCATCAGGGTACGCTTCACGTTCATAGGGCTTCCTTTCGTCTTGTCGTGGAATGGCCCCCGCGGGAAGCGCGTCTGCGCTGGAGTACTTGCGGGGCACTACTCGGTAAGAGCAAGACGGGTGCCAGAAGTGCGAGCCCTTCGCGCGATGGAGAGGGTGGAGAGGGTGTCCCTCATGTGCCGCAATGGCGTGCCGCGCGCGCCCTTTCCGCCGGCGGCGCTCCGCGCCTCATCGAGCCGCAAATTCGGCGATCGACTTGGCGACCACGGCGGCCTGCTCTTCGCCCAGGACCATCGATTTGTGACTCGAGCCCGGCACCTCGATCGGTCCGATGCCTTGCGAGGACATCGCCGCGAGCGAGGCGAGATAGGCGAGATATCCCTGGTGCCACACCTTCACGTCCGCGGCCGTCTCGTTGCCCTCCGGTTGGCGCGGCTCGGAGGAGTAGAAAACGAGGACCGGCGTGTCGCCCAGGCTCTTCACGTCCATGATCTCGTAGGCGGTCTTGGGCAGCGCAGCCAGACAAGCCATGGAGGTCGCCAGGGTGTCAGGACGGCCCAGGCCGGTCTTGTACTGGGCACGCGCCTCGCCGGAGAAGCTCTTGCCGGGAGCGCTGAGCGCCACTAGCCGGGTGACGCCGAGGTAGCCCGCGGCGGTGGCGAGGAAATACGGAGCGCCGCCGCCGGACGCTTGCATCGCCTCGGCGCGCGTGCCGTGAAAATCCTCCAGCAGATCTTTCGGATTGCCCGGTTCCAGGAGGACCAGGCCGGCGACGTCCGCCGGATGCCTGGCGTAGTAGATCAGCGCGAGATTCGCGCCTAAGGAATGGCCCACGTAGAAGAAAGGCGTGGGTATCTTCGCCGCCGCGACGGTCGCCGCCAGCTCGTCGGCGAGGGTCGCGCCATCATGGTCGCCGCCCGAGCGATCGCTCCAGCCGGTTCCGGCGCGATCGAACGCGCAGACCCGTCCACCCTCCGCGAGGAGCGGCTGGATGCGCCACCAGAACACCGACCACCCGCCGAGTCCCGCGTCCAGCACATAGGTCCGCGGCCCCTGCCCCCTGCAGACGACATGGACCCTGCGGCCCCCGACCGCGATCATCTCTGCCTTGGGCGGCGCATGCCGCGCGTCGAGCGCCAGCCCGATCTGGGCGTAGACCGCGCCCGCCGCGATCAGGACCGCGATCGCGATCCCGAACCACTTGAGAATTTTTCCGACGATTCGCATGCGTCCTCCCATCTGAGGCTTGTACGTGTCCGGCGGTTGCATGTTCTTTCGGGCGCCGCGCAGATAGAATCGGCTGCCAAGAAAGGAGGGCGCCATGGGGGAGGGGCAGCGAGTGACCGGTCTCGGCGGGGTGTTCTTCAAGGCGGACGATCCGGAGGGGATGTATCAGTGGTACGAGAAGCACCTCGGCCTGGCGCGCGAGGAGGGCGTGGTCCTATTCCGCTGGCGGCAGGCCGCCGACCCGCCGAAGCCGGGGCTGACGGTCTGGTCGCTCTTCCCGCGGGACAGCAAGTATTTCGATCCCAGCCGCGCCAGCTTCATGCTCAACTTCCGCGTCGCCGATCTCGACGGCCTCTTGGCGGCGCTCAGGGCCGAGGGCGTGACCGTCGACGACAAGCGCGAGGACTCCGAGTACGGCCGCTTCGCCTGGATCGTCGACCCGGAAGGCAACCGCATCGAGCTCTGGGAGCCCCCGGAAGGGATGTAGCGCCGGTGCCCGAGGCCGGCACCACCGGCCCGGCTGGCGCTCGTTTCCTTTCGGGTCAGGCGCAGCTCCGTCATCAGCCTCTCCGGAAGAGCTGATGACCTTGGCGATGAGATGTGGCATCCGCTCTGCATTGATCACGGGTGAAAAGGAGTTCGGTGAGTAGCTCCCAAAAGGAGGAAGCGATGCGAAAGATGGTAGTCCTGTTAGCACTCTTGGCCCTGCTCGTACCTCTCTCAGCTTCTGCCGCCACAGCTGCGGGGAAGACCGACAAGCCCGTACAGGTTGTTTCTGCCTGTAGCCTTGCATCGCTTCCGACCCTTGTGGGACCAACCTTCGACGTGAAAGCCCTCTTCCCGGCATCCAAGGTGGAATCGCCCTCGGCTGCTTTCTGGCTGGGAGAGGGGGTCTGCTCGATCTCCTGCGCGGAATGCTATGGTCCCCACAGCTGTCCACCTGGCGACGGCTATTGCACTTTTGCCTGTAACTAGCAATTTCGCCGAGCACCTGGCTCGGCCGAGCGGCCCTCCGCCGCGATCAGGATCGCGATCCCGATCCCCAGCCACTTGAGAAGTTTGCCGACCCTGCGCATGGCGTCCTCTTGGTTGGGCCTCGTACGTTTGCAGCCTCTCTTTGTTCTTCCAGGCCGCGGGCGGAGGGCGCCATGGCGCGATTCCTGCACCTCAGATGCACGCGAGACCTCGAATGGCTGGAAGACGCCGCAAGCGGGAAGCTTCTCCATCCACCGGGAAGGCGGCAGCCACGCATGTCCCTTCCAGGGGGAGCTCCGCCGAGGCCTCCCCCGCCCGGGAGCCGGGCTCCCCCTTCCCTGTCGTCGGCATCGGCGCCTCGGCGGGCGGGCTCGAGGCCTTCACCCAGATGCTTCAGGAGCTGCCGGTCGACACCGGCATGGGCTTCGTGTTGGTGCAGCACCTTTCGCCGACGCGCGCGAGCCTCCTGGCCGAGATCCTCTCGCGGTCGACCAAGATGCCGGTGCGGGAGGTCGCGGACGAGCTGCGGGTGGAGCCGGACCACGTCTACGTCCTGCCGCCCGACCGCGACATGATCCTGCGGGCGGGGGCGCTGCATCTCCTCCCGCGCCAGGAGGCCCGCGGCCAGCACCGGCCGATCGACCACTTCTTCCGCTCGCTGGCGGCGGAGCAGCGGCACCAGGCGATCGGCGTCATCCTCTCCGGCACCGCCACCGACGGCACCCTGGGCTTGGAGGAGATCAAGGCCGAGGGCGGGATCACCTTCGCCCAGGACGACTCGGCGCAGCAGACCAGCATGCCGCGCAGCGCCGTCGCCACCGGCTGCGTCGACTTCGTTCTGCCGCCCGACGGGATCGCCCGCGAGCTCGGCCGCATCGCCAGCCACCCCTACGTGGCCCCCGAGGCGCCGGTCAAGGAGAAGGCGCCCGCCTCCGCGCGCGAGCCCGATCTCGCCGCGGTCCTGGAGAGCGTGCGCAGGGCGACCGGCGTAGACTTCTCCCGCTACAAGACCAGCACCCTCTTCCGCCGCATCCAGCGCCGCATGATGCTGCTCAAGGTCGAGGGATTGCGGGACTACGCGCGGCTCGTCGCCGGCAGCGCCGGCGAGGCCCAGGCGCTGTTCTCGGAGATCCTCGTCAACGTCACCAGCTTCTTCCGCAACCCGGAGACCTTCGAGCGGCTCAAGGAGAAGGTCTTCCCCAAGCTCTGCCAGGAGCGCGCCAAGCAGGAGGCGCTGCGCATCTGGACGGTGGGATGCTCGAGCGGCGAAGAGGCCTATTCCATCGGCATCGCCTTCGCGGAGTTCACGGCGGCGAGCGGCCACCACGTGCCGGCGCAGATCTTTGCCACCGACCTGAACGGAGTGGCCATCGCCAAGGCGCGCGCCGGCGTCTACCCCAAGAGCATCGCGCAGAACGTCTCGCCGGAGCGCCTGCGGCGCTTCTTCGCGGAGGTGGACGGCAGCTACCGCGTCGCGAAATCTATCCGCGACATGTGCGTCTTCGCGCAACACAACGTGCTGGCCGACCCGCCCTTCTCGCAGATGGACCTGATCAGCTGCCGCAACCTGCTCATCTATCTCGAGCCGGTGCTGCAGCAAAGGGTCTTGCCGCTCCTGCACTATGCGCTCAAGCCGGCCGGCTTCCTCCTGCTCGGCAACTCGGAGACGATCGGCTCCTTCCGCGACCTGTTCGAGGCGGAGGACGCCAGACACAAGATCTACGCCAAGAAGCCCGCCCATCCGCAGGTGGCCCTCGGCCGGGCGGCGTGGCTCTACCGCGACCGCGCCGCGGCCGCCGCCGTCAGCGGCGGCGGGCAGTCGGCGGCGCATGGCGCCGAGGTGCAGAGGGAAGCCGACCGCATCCTCTTGGCGCGCTACGTCCCTCCCGCCGTGCTGGTCGACGCGGACCTCGAGATCCTGCAGTTCCGCGGCGACACCGCGCCGTACCTGGCGCCGAGCCCGGGCAAGGCCAGCCTCAACCTCCTGCGGATGGCGCGCGAAGGGCTGCAGGCCGCGCTGCGCGCCGCCATCGCCAGGGCCCGGAAGGAGAAGGGCGCCGTCCGCGAGGAGGGGCTGCGGCTCGCGCTCGACGGCGGCATCCGGACGATCGACCTCGAGGTGGTCCCGGTCCAGGGAGCGGTGACCGGAGATGGCGGCTTTCTGATCCTCTTCGAGGAGCCCGGGAGCAGGCGGCCCGCCGCCGCGGCGGGGAAGAAACGGGCAGCCCGGCGGCGGACCGCCGCCGGCGCGGAGGCCGATCTCCAGGAGCTCGACCGCCTGAAGCAGGAGCTGGCAGCCGGCCGCGAGTACCAGCAATCGGTGATCGAGCAGCAGGAGGCGGCCAACGAGGAGCTGCAGTCGGCGAACGAAGAGGTGCAGTCGGCCAACGAGGAGCTGCAGAGCGTCAACGAGGAGCTGGAGACCTCCCAGGAGGAGATCCAGTCGAGCAACGAAGAGCTGGCGACGGTCAACGACGAGCTGCAGAACCGGAACGTCCAGTTAGGCCAGCTCAACGACGACCTCATCAACCTCCTGGCCAGCGTCCAGATGCCGATCGTCATGCTGGGGCGGGACCTGCGCGTCCGGCGCTACACGCCGCTGGCGGCGAAGATGTTCAACCTCGTCGCCGCCGACCTCAGGCAGCCAATGCGCGACCTGCGGCTCAGCCTGGGCGCCGCGAAGCTGGAAGAGCTGCTCGAGCAGGCCATCGACTCGGTGAGCGCCCGGGAATGCGAGGTGCAAGACGCCCAGGGGCGCTGGCATCTGCTGCGCATCTGGCCCTATCGGACCCTCGACAACCGGATCGAAGGCGTCGTGCTCCTGCTCGTCGACGTCGACACCCTGCGGCACGCGCGCGAGTACGCCCAGGGCATCGTCGCGGCGGTGCGCGAGTCGCTCCTGGTGCTCGACGGCAAGCTGCGCGTCAAGACCGCCAGCCGGTCGTTCTACCAGACCTTCCAGGTCGCCCGCGAGGAGACCGAGGGGCGCCTCTTCTTCGATCTCGGCGACGGCCAGTGGGACAGCCCGGAGCTGCGCCGCCTCTTGGGCGAGGTCCTCGCCCACGATCAGCCGTTCGACGACTTCGAGATCTGCGGCGACTTCGCGGACCTCGGGGTGCGGACCCTGGCGCTCAACGCGCGGCCGCTGGCGCGGGAGCACGGCGCCGGCCCCGAGATCCTCGTCGCCATCGAGGACGTCACGGCGCGCAAGCACCTGGAAGAGGCCCAGCTGCTGCGCCAGCGGGTCGCGGACCTGGCCGAGGCCGACCGCGCCAAGGACGAGTTCCTGGCCCTCCTGGCGCACGAGCTGCGCAACCCGCTCGCCCCGCTGTTCAACGCCGCCGAGGTGCTCGGGGCCCCCGGCGCCGATCCCGCCGCGGTCGCGCGGGCGCGGGACATGGTCCATCGCCAGCTGCACCACATGACGCGGATGATCGACGACCTGCTCGACGTCTCGCGCGTCACCCAGGGCAAGATCCAGCTGCGCAAGGAGGAGGTGGAGCTGGCGGCCCTGCTGGCGGGGGCGATGGAGGTGACCCAGCACCATTTCGAGGCGCGCCACCAGGAGGTGGCGGTGGCGCTGCCGCCCGAGCCGGTCAAGCTCGAGGCCGATCCCACGCGGATGGAGCAGGTCTTCGCCAACCTGCTCAGCAACGCCGCCAAGTTCTCGCCCGCCGGCGCGCGCATCGCGGTGTCGGCCGAGCTGCCGCGCGGCAGGGAGGGGGGGAACGGCGAGGTCGTCGTGCGGGTGCGCGACCAGGGCGTCGGCATGGACGCCGAGACGCTGCCGCACGTCTTCGACCTCTTCATGCAGGCGGACCGCTCGCTCGACCGCGCCTGGGGAGGGTTGGGGATCGGCCTGACGCTGGTGCGCCGCCTGGTCGAGCTGCACGGCGGCAAGGTCGAGGCGCGGAGCGAGGGGGTCGGCAAGGGCAGCGAGCTCCTGGTGCGCCTGCCGGCGATTCCGACCCCGCCGACCCCGCCGACCCCACCGACGGCGCCGCCACGGCCGCGGGCGAACCGGCGCCGCGGCGCGGAGGCCGGCGCTCCCGGCGCCGCGCCGCCCTCGCCCGGGCCGGCGGCGCCGCGCCGCGTCCTGGTGGTGGACGATAACGTCGATTCGGCCGACAGTCTGGCCGTGCTCCTGCGCCTGCGGGGGCACGAGGTCGAGGTCGCCCACGACGGCCCGGAGGCGCTGCGCGCGGCCGGCGCCTTCGAGCCCGAGGTCGTGCTGCTCGACATCGGCCTCCCCGGCCTGGACGGCTACCAGGTGGCGCGGCAGCTGCGCCAAGAGCGCCGGACGGCGGGAGCCCTGATCGTCGCCCTCACCGGCTACGGCCAGGAGGAGGACCAGCGCCGCGCCCGCGAGTCGGGGTTCGATGAGCACCTCACCAAGCCGGTCGCCCCCGAGACCATCTACAACCTCCTGGCGCGTTCCGCCGAAGGATGAACATGAGCAGGGCAGGTCTTTCGAAGCAGCGGCTCGAGCGCATGCAGCGAGTGTTGTCCGGATACGTCGAACGCAAAGAGATGCCCGGGCTCGTGGCGCTCGTCAGCCTTCAGGACGACGTTCACGTGGAGACGCTCGGCACCCTGTCGTTCGGCGATCCGGCGCCCATGCAGCGCGACACGATCTTTCGCATCGCCTCGCTCACCAAGCTCATCACCGCGGCGGCGGCCATGATCCTCCTGGAGGAATGCAGGCTGCGGCTCGACGACTCGATCGAGCCGTGGCTGCCGGAGCTGGCCAATCGCCGCGTGATGAAGTCGCTGTCCTCGCTCGACGACACGGTGCCGGCGCGGCGGGCGATCACCGTCCGCGACCTGCTGACCTTCCTCATGGGCTTCGGCAGCGTCATGGCGATGCCGGACACCTATCCGATCCAGAAGCTGATCCGCGAGTATCGGATCGGCGGCGACGGCCCGCCGCTGCCCGCGCAGGCGCCGGGCACGGAAGAATGGCTGCGGAGGCTCGGCTCGCTGCCGTGGATGGCGCAGCCCGGCGAGCGCTGGATGTATCAGGTGAGCAGCGACGTGCTGGGGATCCTGATCGCGCGGGTGTCGGGGAAGTCTTTGGGCACCTTCATGCGCCAGCGCATCTTCGATCCACTCGGCATGAAAGACACGGCCTTCCACGTGCCGGCCGACAAGCTCGACCGCTTCGTCACCTGCTACGTCTTCCATCATCCGACGAACACGTTGGATGTCTACGACGGCGTGGCGAACAGCTCCTGGCGGCCCGAGCCGCCGTTCGAATCGGGCGGCGGCGGGCTGGTCTCAACGGTCGACGACTACTTCGCCTTCAGCCGCATGATGCTGAACAAGGGCCGGCACGGCCGCGAGCAGATCCTTTCCCGCGCCACCGTGGAGCTGATGACCGCGGATCAGCTCACGCCCGAGCAGCGCGCCGGCTGCGAGATCTTTTTCGGCGAGTTCGGCAGCTGGGGCTTCGGCATGGCGGTGGACATCCGGCGCCAGGAGATCTTCCACACCCCGGGCCGATACGGCTGGACCGGCGGCCTCGGCACCACGGCCTACATCGATCCCGCCGAGGGGATGATCGGCATCCTCCTCACCCAGCGCATGATGGACTCGCCGGAGCCGCCGAAGGTAATGACCGACTTCTGGACCCTGGCGTATGGAGCCATGGAGTAGGCAACACTAGGGGCCGTCGCCCAGCCTGTAGTTCAGGGTAAAGAGGTGCTTGCCGTCGACGATGTCGATCGTCATCGTGCCGGCGATGCCCGTGAGCTCGCCGGTGCCGGAATCCGGCACCACCGACACCGTCAGCTGCGGCACGCCGCGGGTCATCGTTCCGCTGTGCTGCAGTACGAAGCTGCCGGAGCGGCCTTCCAGCGTCCCCACCACCTTCTCGATCGCCACGTAGCCGGCGGAGCCCTTCACGCTGGTGCCGGCGCTCAGCATCTCCACCACACTGGTGGCCTCCAGCGCGCCATGGAAGCGCTTGTCGATCTTCGTACGCCCGAGAGTAACGCCTTCGGCGGCGTCATACGGCGGCTGCGGGGTCATCGTGATCTCAAAGGTTCCGGTGGCGCGGTGATCCGCGCCGGGCGCTGCGGGGTTGGTCACCAGGAGTTCCTCCTTCGCGGGAGCATTGTACACATCGCGTTCCGATCGCGGCGCAGCCACGAGAGCAGCGGCCCAGGCACGGCCAGGAATTAGAAGCTGAAGCTATAGACGATGCTCCTCCGGCCCCCTCCGAGCCTGGCGCTCTGGGAGGGCAGGCTGATCGTCTTCAAGACCTTGCCGCTGCGGTCGTAGATGACGACGTCGAACGCCATCACGTTGTAGCGCGTGTCGGTGCCCCCCATCGTCTGCGACGACATGAAGAACTCCAGCCGATGGCTGCCGGGTCCGATGTTGCCGCCGATGTCGAAGGCGGCGGACGAAACCGCCGGCCTGAGCGCCCATGCAGCCGCCTTCCCAGGCGACCGCCCCGGCCTGCCGCGTTGGAGCCCGGCGAGGTGGGCGGTCCTGCGCCACCTCGTCGACGCCGTCGCGCCGGAGGCGCGCGCCGGCCTCCAGGCCGACGTCGACCTCCTCGCCCGCCAGCTCGCACACCTCGCGACACCGCCCGCCCAGGTGGCCGAGAGCGAGATCCTGCCCTAGCAGCCCGTGGCAGAACCCTGAATCCGTCTAAGACACGCCCGTAACCCATTTAGAATCAGTAGGCGAGATTTGACGAAACCAGTTCTGCCACGGGCTGCTAGCGGGCCAGCCCGACAGGTAGCCGGGCGGCCCGGGGTCGACGAGAGCTGCGACTCAAACGGGCGCGTAACTCATATTGAGCAACCGGACGACGAGATCCTCGACGGGCGGCGAGAGGTGGACTTCTTCCTTCTTCGCTGGCACTTTGGGCCTTCTTTCCCACGTTGAGCAGGCCCGAGCGAGTCTCTTCCCTTCCCGGAGGGTGCTGGGGGTGGATCGGTCTGAGACAGTTGTTTATGCTTTATATGCTAACATCCTCGGCAAAAGGAGGTCCCAATGCGCTCATCGACCTGGATCGCCACTCTCCTGCTGATCGCCGGCCTCACCGCCACCGCGGCCGCCGCTCCTGCCTCCCCGAGACTTACGGACGCTGCCTTCCTCAAGTCCCTGGGGAGCCCTCAGGTGCGCCTGCCCGAGGTCGGAACGCCTGCCCCGCACCGGAACACCTGTAGCGCCTCGAACGACTGCGGCGACGGCAATGTCGCGGCCTGCACGGGCAGCTCGACCTGCCAAACCACTATCTCCGGCGTCAGCTGCGACGGCCACCCGGTGAACTGCCCGAACTCCTGCACTGCCTCCCTCAGTTGCGACTGCTGCAACGGCCAGTACTTGCTGTCCTGTTGGAGTCTCAAAGGAGACTGCCAAAATACCGGGTACTCCGTCGTGTGCGATGGCTCTTCAACGACCTGCGTCGAGAGCTGCCCATTCTGCCCGGGTTATTAACAATTTCGCTCGGCTTGATCAGGGACCGTGCGGACTCCCCCTTCCGCCGCGGCCCCGCCGCGCTTCCTCTCCCGGCGCGCAAAAGAGTAAGGGTGGCCAGCGAGAACCGCACCGTGCCAGACGCGACGATTCTAGAAGCTGAAGCTATAGACGATGCTCCTCTGGCCCCCTCCGAGCCTGGCGCTCTGGGAGGGCAGGCTGATCGTCTTCAAGACCTTGCCGCCGCGGTCGTAGATGACGACGTCGAACGCCATCACGTTGTAGCGCGTGTCGGTGCCCCCCGTCGTCTGCGACGACATGAAGAACTCCAGCCGATGGCTGCCGGGTCCGATGTTGCCGCCGACGTCGAAGGCGGCGGACGAAACCGCCGGCGCGTTGCAGGTGTACCCGACGATGTTGCCGTCGGCATCGACGTCGGGAGTGAGCTCCCCCGCCGGACAGGACTCGGCCTCGACGAAGTTGTCGACCAGGATCTGGGCATCCAGGATGGTCGCCGCGCCCGACACGTTGCTCATGGTCGTGTGCAAAGTGAAAGTGTCAGGCCCCTCAGGCCCCGTCGGCCCGGGGTCGCAGCCGCCCAGCAGAACCGCCACAAGTAGAGGTACCGCGAGAAAAGCCTGCTTGATCGTCATAGCCAGCCTCCAAGGAAGGTAGAGCACCGTGAGCCCTCGTGCCGCCTCTTCAAATAACCCTGCGCGGCAACTCCGTTGGAGGCTATGGCTTCTCGGTGGGCGGCGAAAAGAGCATGAACATGCGCCTGGCTTCCAACTACACAACTCTAAGGAACCGCGGACTGGCGCCCGCTGACCACAGGAAGCGCCCGCTTGACTGTCGTTGTTCAGACTTGTATCATTCAACGTAATGGGAGCTCCAGCAGTGTGAACAGCCGAGCAGGGGAGGTGTGCCGATTCTGAGCCGGACCCCAGAGGAAAGACAGATGCCGTTCGCCCTCGCGGGGCTCGCCGTCCGTTGTGAGACCGCGAAGTCCCTCTTGAGCGGGCGGCAGCTTCCGAGAAAGGAGTCCTCGCCATGTCCTTCCACTCCCGCTCGTTCCACCGGACGCTCGCGCCCGTCTTCCTCCTCACCGCGTTGCTCTCGCCCCTCCCCTTGGCCGCGTGGCCCGGTACTGCGCCCTATGGGGAAAGCATCGAGAGCTTCGTCCGGAACGCCTACGCTGGCGTGGGCATCTCCCCGAGTTGCTCGCAGGTGCGCTCGGAAAACGCTACCCTGGAGGGCCTTCTCCCCACTACCTCATCGCCGTTCGAAGCGGAGGCCCGTCGCTTCGTCAGCACCCTCATCGAGACGCAGAATTCCTACACCAACTACAGCCCAACGCAGTCTCCCTATCTCGAGGAGACGACCTATTACAGCTCCCGCAACCCGGTCCCGACGTGCCCGGCGCATGACGGAAACGAGGCCTTCGTCATCGATCTTTACCACGCCTTCTTACAGCGCGAATACGACACGGACGGGCTCAGCTTTTGGACGGGTGTAGCCGACGAGTGCACAGTGAACGCCTACCGGTCGAGAAAGGTGGTGCTCAATGCCTTCGGCACCATTCCCGACGACACGGAATTCAAGGATCTCGTCCACTCGCTGGTGGACTATGGCTCGGTGTGCTGCCCGGTGCACTGCCCGTCGGGCAAGTACTACGACTGTGACCTGGGCTACTGCGTCGACGATTGACTCCCAGCGAGGTGGATTCAGTCCCAGCGAACGGGCGAGGACGAGCGCGGCGACGAACAAGCTGCCGAAGAGGATCGGCAAAGCCTCCAGGAGCGATAGCTGGTGCTCGGCCGCCCCGTCAGGTGCCAGGCGTTTCGCCGACCCCAATAGGGCGCCAGCCGGCTTGCCTGGTAGACCTATAGTCGTGGATAACCTCTGGCCCCTTCCGGGTGGCCAGCGACAAACCGCACCGTGCCAGAATGGCCGGCGACCGGAGAGAATCGTCCTCTAACGAGGACAAAAAGCGGCCGCCCAACGACGTGGATTCAATCCAATTGAAATGGACTGAATCCAATTGACTTGGATTGACTCCCAGCGAGGTGGATTCAGTCCAAGCGGACGGGACTCAATCCACGTGGCGGGGAGTCAGTCCAATCGACGTGAAGTCAGTCCCTTCGAAGCGGACTCGGTCCACTTGCAGTGGAGCGGCTCCCATCGAAATGGAGTCGGTCCAATCGCGGTGGAGTGACTTCAATCGACAGCGATGGCCGCGCCTACGCGCGCGGCGAGCCGCCGGAGGCGGTCATCTCATCCCGGCGGGCTAAGCGGGAGGCCGAGCCTGGGCCGGCTGGCCGCAGGCTGGGCAGAAGGCCTGCCCGGCCGCCATCCCGCGCCCACACGAGCCGCAGGGCTCGAGGAGCGGCTTGCGCAGCAGGAAGTACACGAGGAAACCGACGAGGTTGGGCACCAGGAACGCCGCCAGCGTCCAGAGGGGAGGTGACATGCCGCGCCGGCGGGCGTCGCCGTAGACGTAGCCCAGGGCGAGGACGAAGGCGGCGACGAACAAGCTGCCGGCGAAGATCGGCAAAGCCTCGAAGAGCGATAGCTGCTGCTCGGCCGCCCCGAAGAGAGCAAGAAAGAGCCAGATGGCGGCGGCGACGAGGAGCGCGAGGAGCTTTGCGGTCCGCGGCACCACACGACGGACGCTGCTGTGGAAGAGAAAGAATCCGAGCACGGAGACACAGCCGAGCAAGACGAGCACGAGAAGCGGTATAGGCATCACCCAAGCTCCTTCCCGGACGGTGAGCCGAGGGCGGACGAGGCCAGCAGCAGGATCGCCGCGGCGAACGAAGGCAGCGCCCAGAAGATCGCCACGATGGCGGCGAGCCCGGCCGGCGCCAGGTCGCGCG
>DATNKQ010000214.1:0-5772 GCA_035603315.1 Thermoanaerobaculia bacterium | reverse complement strand
CATCGTGCCGCGCCTGACCGGGACCCGCATCCACAAGCCCGAGCTCGGCCGCTGGACCCTCTGGCTCTGGAACATCGGCCTGGCGGTGGGCTTCGTCTCGCTGGCGATGGGTTACAACAAGGGCATCGAGGCCGGCGAGTTCCCGCTGCTGGGCGCGATCATCGTCTTCATCTGCCTGCTGGTCATCACCTACCAGTTCTTCATGACCATCGCCCACCGCAAGTTCCAGCGGATCTACACCAGCCTCTGGTACCTCATCGCCGCCTTCGTGTGGACCGACCTCAACTGGATCCTGGGGAACTTCATCATCCCCTACCGCATCCCGGGGATCAACAACGCGGCCCTGCACGGGCTCTACATCCACTACGTGGTCGGCCTGTGGATCACGCCGGCCGGCTACGTGCTGATCTACTACTTCCTGCCGGTGGCGGTGAAGAACCCCGTCTACAGCCACAAGCTGTCGATGATCGGGTTCTGGTCGCTGGCCTTCTTCTACCCCTTCGTGGGCATCCACCACTACCTCTACAGCCCGATCGCCGACTGGGCGGAGACGCTGGCGATCATCGCCTCGATGATGCTGATCATCCCGGTGTGGACGGTGCTGCAGAACTTCTTCGGCACCATGATCGGCAGATGGCACACCTTCAGCACCAACCTGACCGCCAAGTTCCTCATCGTCGGCTCGATCATGTACCTCATCGGCTGCTTCCAGGGATCCATCGAGGCCCTGCGCTCGGTGCAGCAGCCGACCCACTTCACCGACTTCGTGATCTCGCACTCCCACCTGACCGTCTTCGGCACCTTCGTGATGTGGGCCCTGGCCGGCACCGTCTACGTCTGGCCGAAGATCCATGACCGGCCGATCTTCTCCTTCAAGATGGCGAACTGGTCCTTCTGGCTGATCACCATCGGCATCTCGGCGATGGGCCTGGTGCTCACCGCCGAGGGCCTCACCCAGGGCCTCATGTGGATGCAGGGCACCGAGTGGGTGGACTCCATGGTGGCCATCAAACCCTTCTGGTTCGTGCGCACCTTCACCGGCATCTCGATGGACGTCGGCATGACGCTCCTCGTCGTCAACCTAATGCGGACGCGGATCGCCGCCGCGGAGACCGCGGTCGCGGCGGCGGGGGTGCCGGCATGAGATACGCGCGCACCGTGGCGCTCGTCGCCGGCCTGCTCTTCATCTCGCTCGCCGTCTTCATCCAGGGGGTGCTCCCCGCCCTCCTCCCAGAGTCGCAGAGGAAGACGGTGACGAGCGTCGTCCGCACCGACCTGGGCGAGCTCAAATGGGTCGTCGCCAACGCCACGGACTACTCGCCGCTCGAGGCCGAGGGACGGAGGATCTACATCCGCGAGGGGTGCTGGTACTGCCATTCGCAGTACGTGCGGCCGGTCACCGGCGAGACCCGGCGCTGGGGCCCGGTGTCGCAGGCCGGCGAGTATGCCTTCGACCAGCCGCACCTCTTCTCCACCCGCCGCATCGGCCCCGACCTGACGCGGGTGGGCCTGAAGTACGGGGACGACTGGCACGTCGCCCATCACTGGAACCCCCGCATGCTGGTCCCCGACTCGATCATGCCGCGGTTCCCCTGGCTCTTCGACGGCCCCTACGGCCCCGTCGCCATCGTCCAGGACGCGCAGGGCCGCTCGACCCTGGCGCAGAACGCGACGACCCGCAAGCTCTTCGACTTCTCCAGCCGGGAGGTGCTCGCCCTGACCCCCGATCCGGGCGGGCTCGTCTACGTTCGCCAACGCGGGAAGTATCCGGTGATCCTGACCCCCAACAACGAGTACCAGGGGAAAACGGTCACCGTCCTCGCGGGCACGCGGGAGCTGACCGCCCTCGTCGCCTACGTCCAGAAGCTGGGCATGAACCGCGGCAAGTGGCGCGATCTCTTCGAGCCCCAGCTCCTGCCCGCTTCGAACATCGAGATCCCGCGGTCCGAGGAGTTCATCGCCTACGGCAGGGAGGTCTACCTGCGCCGCTGCGTCGGCTGCCACGGTCCGAAAGGGGACGGCGACGGCCCGGCGGCCGCCTTCTTCGAGGTGCGGCCGCGGAACTTCACCACCGGCACCTTCAAGTTCCGCAGCACGCCGTCGGGATCTCTGCCCATGGACGGCGACCTCCTGCGCACCGTCACCGACGGGGTGCGCGGGACGCCGATGCCGACCTGGCACGAGCTGCCGGAAAAGGACCGGCTGGCGGTCATCCAGTACGTCAAGTACGAGCTGACAGTCGACCGCAGCGACCCCAAGAAGCCCACCGCCTTCTTCGTGCAGGAGGAGCCGCAGCCGCCGATCTACATCGGCGCGCCGCCGCCGCCGACTCCCGAGCTCCTGGCGAAGGGCAAGCAGCTCTTCGTCGACGTGAAGTGCGCGCAGTGCCACGGCGATCAGGGGAAGGGGGACGGCCCCTCCGCCGGGGAGCTCAAGGACGACTGGGGGTTCCCCATCCGGCCGGCGGACCTGACGACCGGCCGCTTCAAGTCGGGGCCGTCGGTCAAGGACATCTATCGCACCATGAGCACGGGCTTGAACGGCACCCCGATGCCGTCGTTCGCCAGCATGCTGCCCAACGATCAGGACCGCTGGGCCGTCGCCTACTACATCCTTGCGCTCTCCGCCTACAAGGACCCCCTGACCGGCCGGCCGCTGCCCCTGCCGCCGGCTGCAAGGCAGGCGCTGGATCGCCCCGACGTCCGGGCGGACACCTCGGACACCGCCTTTCTGCTGCAGGCCGGCGCCTGGCCCCGCAACGTCTGGGCCGAGAGCCACGGAATCGCGCTCTTGCCGGTCCTCGAACGCCCGCGCAAGGCCTACGCCCTGAAAGGCCCCGGGCAGCCGTGAAGGAAGGAGGAGAGACGCCATGGAACGCCTGATCTTCATCCAGTTCCTGGTCGCCACCTGCATGAGCCTGTCGGCGCTCTGCTTCTTCATCTGGGCGGCGCTTTCCGGCCTGTTCAGGGACGGCGAATCGATCAAGTACGACATGCTGCGGCGGGAGCTCGGCGCCGAGATCGGAGGCGACCGTGACCGCTGACGATCGGGACCGCCCCCCGCACGAGAGCGCGGGTCCCCACGAGGAGAGCGAGGAGCTCGAGTCCTACGCCGGCGGCGAGATCCAGGTCCGGCCGGGCAAGATCAACCGCTGGCTGCTGATCGTCTACCTGATCCTCCTCCTGTGGTCGCTGTACTATCTGTTCACCTACTGGGGAGGCCTGGGGCCGGGCCTCGCCTACTAGGAGGAGATATCGATGCGCGTCGCACGGATCCTGCTGGCGATCGCCTTCTTGAACCTGGCATTCCTCGCCTTCGAGGCGCTGTTGAACGCCGTCGGCACGGTGTGGACCTTCTAGGGCCCGGCCATGCGGATCGAAGAGAAGATCGCCTGCGCCCTCTTCCTCGCCGGGACGGTGGGGTTCTACCTGTTCGTGGCGCGCCTGTGGCTCAAGAAATGAAGCGCTAGCCGGCTCCTCGGCGAGCGGTTGCCGCCAGCCGCGGAGAGGATCGTGATCGAGCTCTTCTGGATCAGTCTCGCCGGAGCGGCCGGCAGCTTTCACTGCCTGGGCATGTGCAGCGGCTTCGCCCTCTCGCTCGCCCCCGACCGGGCGGCACGCTGGAGGACCATCGGCCGCCATCTCCTCTACAACACCGGCCGGGTCACCAGCTACTGCTTCCTCGGCGTCGTCGCCGGCACCCTCGGGCACGCCGCCCTCCACGGCGGTCCGGTGGGCACCACGCAGCGCCTCCTCGCCGTCGGCTCCGGCATCCTCATGATCGTCATGGCCCTGCAGTTCTTCGGCGTTCGCCTGCCGCGCCCGCAGATCGCCGCCGCCGGCGCCGGCCTGCTGCTGCGCGGCGTCCGGGGCCTGCTGCAGGCGCCCGGGGCGGCCGCCCCCGTGGCCTTCGGGGTTTTCAACGGTCTCCTGCCCTGTCCCCTGGTCTACGCCTTCATCGCCCAGGCGGTCGCCACCGGCAGCCTCGTCAAGGGGACGTTGACGATGGTCTTCTTCGGGTTGGGCACCTTTCCGGCGATGCTGGCGGTGGGCCTTGCCGGCTGCTCGCTGACGCCCAAGTGGCGACTCCGCGGCGTGCGGATGGCGGGAGCCCTGATCCTCTTCTTCGGCTTCGTCACCGTGGCGAGAGGATTGCTGCCCATGCTGCCGATGCCCGCAATGCTGTCGATGGCCGGCCACCGATGAGCGAGACGGCCGCCGGCCTGTGCGCCCACTGCCTGGTGCCGGCCGGCAGGACGGCCTACCGGGGCCGGGTGGCCGGCGAGGAGCTCCCCTTCTGCTGCTTCGGCTGCTACCTCGCCCACCGCGTCCACGGCGAGCGCGGCGAGGAGGCCGAAGCCACGCTCTTCCTCATCCGCGTCGGCGCCGGCGCCTTCCTGGCCATGAACATCATGGCCTTGAGCCTGCTGCTCTACTTCCACGCCTTCGACGCCGAGCCGCCGAGCCTGCGCCGGGGCATCGAGGCCGTCCTCTGGGGACTGGCGACGCCGGCGGTGGCGATCCTGGGGTTCCCCATCCTCCGCGACGCCTGGAGCGCCGTCCGCCAGGGCCGCATCACGACCGAAGCCATGATCGGCCTCTCCGGAACGGCGGCCTATGTCTACTCGGTGGTCTCGCTGCTCGCCGGCGGTCACCAGGTCTACTTCGACACCGCCACCATGCTCTTCCTCCTCTACACCGCCGGCCGCTACCTCGACGCGGCGGCGCGGGCGCGGGCGTCGCGCGATCTCTCCTCTCTCCTCGAGGCCGAGAAGGCGAGCGCGCGGGTGATCCTTGACGACGGCGACGCCAGCGAGGTGATCCGACCCGCCGCCGCCGTCCGCCGTGGCGAGCGGGTGAGGATCGGCCCCGGGGAGCGCTTCCCCGTCGACGGCGAGGTGGTCGAGGGACGCTCCGCCGTCGACGAGTCGCTGGTCACCGGCGAGTCGCGGCTGGTCGGCAAGCGCGCCGGCGACACGGTGTTGGCCGGCACCGTGAACGGCGACGGCCAGCTCGTCGTCCAGACGGCCGCCGCGGGAGCCTCCACCCACTGGGCCGCGATCGGCCGCGCGGTGCGGGAGGCGCTGGCGCGGAAGTCGCAGCTGCAGCGCCTGACCGATCGCATCGCCGCCGCCTTCCTCCCCTTCGTCCTCCTGCTGGCCCTTGGCTCGGGACTCTACTGGAGCCGCCGCGGGAGCGCCTGGGCGGCGCTGTCGGCCGCCCTCGCCACCCTCGTCGTCGCCTGCCCGTGCGCCCTCGGTCCGGCGGCCTATCTCGCCTCCTACCTGGGCATCGGGCTGGCCCTCCGGCGCGGCATCGTCGTCCGCTCCACGCGGGCGCTGGACGCCCTGGCGCGGGTGCGCTGCGTGGCCTTCGACAAGACCGGCAGCCTGACCCGGGGCAGACCCGCGTTGGTGGAGCTGGTCGCCGAGAATGCCGAGCCGGCGCGGCTCCTCGGCGCCGCCTCCCGGCTGGCGGCGCGGGACGATCACCCGCTGGCCGGCGCCCTCCTCCGCGCCGCCCGCGAGCGGGGCGCCGTCGCGTCTCCCCTGCCGGAGGTGGAGGCCCGCCGCGGCCGGGGGCTGGTGGGGCAGGACGGGGCGGCGACGCTCGCCCTGGGCAGCGCCGAGCTCTTCCGCGAGCTGGGCTGGGAGCTCCCGCCGATTCTCGTCGAGCGTGCCGAGCGCCTCGAGGGGGAGGGCCACAGCGTCGCCTTTATCGGCTGGTCGGGGACGGCCCAGGGAGTCGCCGGCTTCACCGACGAGGCGCGGCC
>DATNKQ010000203.1:0-2585 GCA_035603315.1 Thermoanaerobaculia bacterium | reverse complement strand
GGTCCCAGGCGCGGACCCTGCGCTCACCGGCTCCCGATAGGGCCGACGCCACGCTACCGAGATGCGCCCCGGTGCCATATCCCGCCTCGAAGAGCTCCGCCGGCCGCCCGAACACTCGATCGAGCCGTCCGAGCAGGCGCGCCGTGGCCCGCCCGAAGAGCGGCGAGAACGACGCCCCCGTGACGTAGTCCCCCTCCTCCCCGATCGCCAGCTCGTCCCGCCGGTAGTACCCCCCCTCACCGTACAGCGCCTCCTCCATGAAGACCGAGAAAGGGATCGGCCCGCCATTGCGGATGCGATTGCGGAGGCGATCGGCGGGGGAAGGGCTCGGCATGGGGCGGCAAGCTTACTAGCTGCTACAATTCCCGGCCCAAATGCCGGACATCCCGTCGCTTCCTAGCACCGAGCGCCTGCTGGCGCTGATCGACGCCATGGCCGGGCAGCCGGTGGCGATGCTGGTGGACCTGGTGGCGGACCGCTTCGTGACCGGCACCCCGAAGCGGATCAGCCGCGAGGCGCCGGTGCTCATCCTCTCGTACCAGGGGGAGATCCTCTCGCCGGGCGGCGGGGCCAACGCGGTGGCCAACGTGGCAGCCCTGGGCGGCCGGCCGCTGCCCCTGGGCGTGGTGGGCGATGACGCCAACGGCCGCGAGCTGGTGGCGGCGCTGGCGAAGCTCGGCGTCGACACTTCCGGCATCCTGTCCCGGCCCGGCTACCGGACCCCCACCAAGGTGCGCATCCTGGGCGGCGGCAGGCACTCGATCAAGCAGCAGATCGTCCGCTACGACATCGAGGACACGCTCATCCTGACCGCGCCGGAGCGCCGCCGCTTCGGCGACCTTCTCGCCGGCTTCCGCGGCCGGGCGCGGACCGCCATCCTCTCCGACTACGGCTATGGGGCTGCGGAGCCGGCGCTCCTGCCGCTGATGCGCGAGGCTCTCGGCGACGCCTGCACCCTGGTCGGCGACAGCCGCTACCGGCTGGGGGAGTTCGCCGGCCTGGACGGCGCGACCCCCAACGAGGAGGAGGCCGAGGCGCTCCTGGGCGGCAGCTTCGACGACGACCCGCGGCGCCTCGCGGAGGGCGGGCGCGGGCTCCTCGACCGCCTATGCGCCCGCTTCCTCCTCATCACCCGCGGCAGCCGCGGCATGAGCCTCTTTCAGCCGGAGGGGGCCGCCCACCTGCCGGTCCACGGCACCGACCAGGTGGCCGACGTCACCGGCGCCGGCGACACCGTCATCGGCGCCTTCGCGCTGGCGCTCGCCGCCGGCGGCTCGCCGCTCGAGGCGGCCCTCCTCGCCAACTACGCCGGCGGGGTGGTGGTGATGAAGATGGGCACCGCGACCCTCTCACCCGCGGAGCTCCAGCAGGCGGTCCGGCGCGATCCCCATCTCCTCGCGGAGGTCTCGTGGGCGCCGTCCTGACGGTTCCGGAGCTGCGCGCGCAGCTGGCGGAGCTCCGCCGCGCCGGGGTCAAGGTCGCCTTCGCCAACGGCCACTTCGACCTCCTCCACGTGGGCCACTTGCGCTACCTGGAAGCCGCCCGGCGCGAGGGCGACGTGCTGGTGGTGGCGGTCAACGGCGACGACTCGGTACGCCGGCTCAAAGGCGAGGAGCGGCCGATCGTGCCCGCCGCCGAGCGCGCCGAGCTGGTGGCCGGCCTGTGGCCTGCCGACTTCGTGGTGATCTTCGACGGCGACTCCCCCGCCGACCTGCTGCGCGAGCTGCAGCCGGAGGTCCACTGCAAGGGGACCGACTACGGCTCGCCCGAACGGGTGCCCGAGTACGAGGTGGTGCGCTCCTACGGCGGACGCACGGTGCTGGTCGGCGACCCCAAGGACCATGCCACCAGCGACCTCATCGCCCGGGTCCGGCGGATGCGGGACCTCGCGGGGTGACGCTCCGGCAGGCCGAGGGGGCGGCGTCGTCCCCTTCGAATGAGAAGCTGCACAAGAAACTGAACGAGAAGCGCATCCTCATCCTCCGCACCAGCGCGCTCGGCGACGTCGTCCACGCCCTGCCGGTGCTGCGGGCCCTGCGCCGGCGCCTGCCGAAGGCGCGCATCGGCTGGGTGGTCGAGGAGGCGATGGCGCCGCTCTTGGCCGGTCATCCTGACCTCGACGACCTGCTGATCGTGCGCCTGCGGCACTGGCGTCGGCAGCCTTTGACGAAGAGCACTTTGGAAGGGATCGGCGGCTTCCTCTCCGCCCTCTCCCGCTTCTCGCCCGACCTCGTGCTCGACTTGATGGGGAACCACAAGGCGGGCATCCTGGCGGCGCTGTCGCTCGCCGACCGGCGTATCGGCGCCGCCCGGCGCTACCGGCGCGAGCCGGCGAGCGCTTTCTGGTTCTCCGAGCGGGTGGTGCCGCAGGGGGCGCACGCGGTGGACCGCGCGCTCTCTCTCCTGGCGCCTCTGGGGCTGCCCGCCGAGCCCGCCGACTTCGGCGGCGACCGGCTGTTTCCCGCGGTGCCGCCTTCGGCGCGGCGCATTTTCGATCTCAGTCCGGGACCGTACGCGCTCCTCCACCCGGGGGCCGGCTGGGGCAACAAGCGCTACCCGCCGGCCTGGTGGGGGGAGGCGGCGCG
>DATNKQ010000190.1:0-26478 GCA_035603315.1 Thermoanaerobaculia bacterium | reverse complement strand
GTGTACTTCGAGATTCCCTTCAGGGTCTCGAAGACTCCCTGGCCGGAGACCGCCGAGGTCTCGTAGTGGGGCCAGCCATGGCGGTTGATGGCCTGGTTCAGCTCCTCGACCGAGTAGATGTCGGCAAGGTCGCGCTTGTTGAGCTGCAGGATGAGAGGGATTTCGTCGACCGAGAGGCCGATCTCGGCGAGGTTCTCGCGGAGATTCCGGAAGCTTTCCAGATTGGCCTCGAGCATGGCCCGCTGCGAGTCGGCCACGAAGACGACGCCGTCGACCCCCTTGAGCACCAGCTTGCGGGTGGTGTTGTAGAAGACCTGCCCGGGAACGGTGTAGAGCTGGATGCGGGTGTTGAAGCCGGCGATGGAGCCGACGTCGATGGGCAGGAGGTCGAAGAACAGCGTGCGGTCGGTCTCCGTCTCCAGCGACACCATCTCGCCGCGCGACTCGCCCGAGGTATGGCCGTAGATGTAGTGGAGGTTGGTCGTCTTGCCGCACAGACCCGGCCCGTAGTAGACGACCTTGGCCGCCATCTGCATCGTGCTGTAATTGAAAAAAACCATACGGGACTAGGCCTTAGACGGGAGCGGAAGCATAGCACCCCGTCTCTTGTTTACAAAGCGAGGAGCTTTTCGATCTCGGCCAGGAGCGCCTGCTGTTGCTCGCCGAGCGGCCCGAGGCGGGACTGCTGGCGGAGGGTCTCGCGGGCGAGGTGGAGGGCGAGGGGAAGCTTCTCCGGGGCGACGTGGCGCAGGGCGTCGAGCTGGCGCCTCACGGTCGTCAGGTCGCCGCGGGCGACCGGTCCGGTCAGCGCCTGCGCCGGGTCGTCTGAATCGGCCGCGTCGGCCGCCGCCAGGGCTCCCCGCGCCAGCTCGAGGTAGCCGCGGGCGACCGCCTGCTCTGCTTCGGGCGGCAGCTCCAGGCGGCCGGCCAGCTCGGTAGCCAGGGAGAGGAGGGTGACGGCGCCGCCGGCCGCCAGGCTGGCGGCGAGGTGGTAGAGCGGCCGGGCGGCGGCGGGGATCTCGACCGGCACGGCTTCCCAGGCACGGGCCAAGCGGCAGGCGAGAACGCGGGCCGCCGGATCGCCGTCGACGGCGAAGACGATCCCGCGCGCCTCCCCGGGGTCGGGGAGCGGCCGCGGGAAGGCCTTCAGGGGATGGAAGGAGCCCACCGCGGAGCCGGCCTGCCGCAAGGGCGCGAGCACCGCGGCGTCCAGGCTGCCCGCGGTGTGGAGGACTACCGCGGCCTGCGGGCGGCGGGCGAGCTCGGCCGCGACCGCCGGCAGGGTTCTGTCGGGCACCGCCAGGAGGACGAAGTCGTCTCCGGCGCTGGCGAGCTCGCCGACGGAAATCGCTCGCGGCAGGCCGCCACCCAAGTCCGCCCCGGCGCTCCGCCCGGCCACCTGCGACAGCTCCGCCCCCGCCGCGCGGGCCCACTGCGCCAGGCTCCGGCCCACCCTGCCGGGACCCACCAGCGAGAAGGAGAGCCCTGCCAGGGGAAGCTCGACCACTGCGCTACAATAGCGGCACCTCTCGCAGGTGGCAAGGCGCCTCCGGACCCGGTCGGAGGAAGTGGGGGCGTTCCTGGGAGGTCGCTCGGAGGAAGATTCAAGTCCCTTCTTTTTCAATGCTTTGAGATTGACAACGCGGAGCATCCAGAGTACTATTTTCTAGCACTCTCGCGGTGAGAGTGCTAACTGCGGATTCCCATCGCCCCTTGGCGATGGACCTGCTGGAGAGCGGGCGGAGATGCAGGAGCAACGAGGCGTCGGAAAGCTCAACGCGCGGGACCGCGAGGTCCTGCGGGACGTCATCCTCGCCTACATCCTGGAGGCCGAGCCGGTCAGCTCGCGCTCGGTGGCCAAGCAGGGAAGGCTGGGGCTCTCCGCGGCCACCATCCGCAACGTGATGGCGGACCTCGAGGACTCCGGGTATCTGATGCAGCCTCACACCTCGGCCGGAAGGGTGCCCACGCGGGCCGCCTATCATCTCTTCATCGAGTCGCTGATGCAGGCGCGCCGGGTGCCGGTCAAGGAGCGGCGGTACATCGAGGAGAACCTGAAGGGCGTCCCCGCCGATGCCGAGCAGCTCATGAACGTCACCAGCCATCTGCTGTCCGAGCTCTCCCACCAGGTGGGCATGGTGGTCACCCCGGGGCTGGGCGACACGGTGTTGAAGGCGGTCGACTTCGTCCCCATCTCCGGCCGCAAGGTGCTCTGCGTGGTCGTCTCCTCGACCGGCTTCGTCGACAACAAGGTGATCGAGACCGAGGAGGAGGTGTCGCGCGAGGACCTGGTGGCGAGCGCCAACTTCCTGACCGAGAACTTCGCCGGCCTGACGCTGCGCGAGATCCGCGACCGCCTGCTGCGGCTGATGGCCGAGGAGCGGGCGCAGATGGACCGCATGCTGGCGCTCACCATCGACCTGGCGCGCGCCGGCCTCGACCTGAACGAGCGGTCGGAGGTGCTGGTGGACGGCGCCTCGGTCCTTCTCTCCCAACCCGAGCTGACCGACATCCAGCGGGTGCGCCGGATGTTCGAGACCTTCGCCGACAAGGCGCGCCTGGTGCGCATGCTCAACCAGTACATGGGGGGCAAAGGAGTACGGGTGCTGATCGGGGAGGACTGCGACTTGACCTCGGAGCTCGACTTCAGCCTGGTGGCGACCTCGTACGGCGTCGGCGACCGGCCGCTCGGCACGCTGGGGATCTTCGGTCCCTCGCGCATGGAATACCAGAAGGTGATCCCCCTGGTTCATTATCTGGGCGAGACCCTGAGCCAGGCGCTCGCCGACAGCTTCGCGGGCGAGCCAGAGATCCGCCGGCGGCAGGAGATCGAGTGATGGCAGACGAAGAGCGCGATCCGAAGACAAATGATGCCCCGGAGATCGCCGAGCTCGACCTGGACGGCCAGGTCGACGTCGAGAGCGCCCTGCGCGAGGCGATGGCCGCCATGAGCGCCGCCGAGGAGGCCGGCGCCAAGGCCCCCGACCCAGCCGACCCCGCCGAGCCGGCGAAGGCGGAGGACGAGGTGGCGGCGCTCAAGCGGGAGGTCGCCGACCTCCAGGGCCGTTCGCTGCGGACGCTCGCCGACTTCGACAACTTCCGCAAGCGCAGCGAGCGCGACCGCCAGGACTTGAAGCGTTACGCGCTGCTGGAGCCCATGCGCGAGCTGCTCGCCGTGGTGGACAACCTGGAGCGCGCCCTGCAGGCGGGCGGCAGCGCCGACGACTTGAAGAAGGGTGTCGAGATGATCCTGCGCGGCATGGTGGAATTCCTGCGCCGCCACGGCGTGCGCGAGGTGGAGGCGCAGGGCGCCCCCTTCGACCCCGCGGTCCACGAGGCGGTCTTGCGACTGGAAGACCCCACGGTGAAGGCGCCGACGGTGGCCGAGGAGCTGCAGCGCGGCTATCTCATGCACGACCGGCTGCTGCGGCCGGCGATGGTCAAGGTCGCGGTGCCGGCGGATCCGGCCAAGGGCGCGGCAGTCCCGGCAGTTCCCGAGGCCTGAAGGAGCCGGCCCGTCCCGGCGCAGCCCATTTCCCATGGCCCTCAAGACCCCGCTCATCGCCCGGAGAGACGCCGCTTGAGCAAGATCATCGGCATCGATCTGGGGACCACCAACAGCTGCGTCGCCGTGGTCGAGGCGATGACGCCGCGCGTGCTGGCCAACCGCGAGGGGAGCCGCACGACGGCGTCGATCGTCGCTTTCGCCGAGGAGGGGGACCGCCTGGTGGGCCAGATCGCCAAGCGGCAGGCCATCACCAACCCGCTCAACACCGTCTTCGCCGTCAAGCGCCTGATCGGCCGCAAGGCCGACGACCCGCACGTCGCCCGCGCCCGCGAGATGCTGCCCTACAGCCTCGCCAAGGGGGCGAACGGCGACGTCAAGGTGGACATCCACGACCGCCAGTTCAGCCCCGAGGAGATCTCCGCCTTCATCCTGCGGGAGATCAAGGAGTTCGCCCAGGAGATCCTGCAGGAGGAGGTCAAGGAGGCGGTCATCACGGTGCCCGCATACTTCGACGACTCCCAGCGGCAGGCGACCAAGGACGCCGGCAGGATCGCCGGGCTCGACGTGCTGCGGATCATCAACGAGCCGACCGCCGCGGCGCTGGCCTACGGCCTCGACCGCCAGGAGGGGTCGAAAACGATCGCCGTCTACGACCTGGGCGGCGGCACCTTCGACATCTCGATCCTCGAGTTCGCCAAGGGGATCTTCGAGGTCCGCGCCACCGCCGGCGACACCTATCTGGGCGGCGAGGACTTCGACCACTGCATCATGGACTGGCTGATCGCCGAGTTCCGCGCCGAGACCGCGATCGACCTCGCCGCCGACCGCATGGCGCTGCAGCGCCTGAAGGAGGCGGCGGAGCGCGCCAAGTGCGAGCTCTCGACGGCGGAGGAGGCGGCGATCAACCTGCCTTTCATCTCGGCCGACGACTCCGGGCCGCGCCATCTCGCCCGCACGCTCACCCGCGAGCATTTCGAGCAGCTGGTGGGCGAGCTGGTGGAGCGCACCGAGGGCCCCTGCAAGGACGCCCTCAAGGCGGCGGGCCTGCGGGCCGACCAGATCGGCGAGGTGCTCTTGGTCGGCGGCCAGACGCGGACTCCCCTGGTGATGCGGACCGTCGAGCGGATCTTCGGCAAGAAGCCCAACCGCGAGATCAACCCCGACGAGGTGGTGGCGATGGGGGCGGCCATCCAGGGCGGCATCCTGCGCGGCGACATCAAGGACCTCGTGCTGCTCGACGTCACCCCGCTATCGCTCGGCATCGAGACCCACGGCGGGCTCTTCACCCGGCTCATCGAGCGCAACTCGACGATCCCCACCAAGAACACCCAGATCTTCACCACCGTGGTGGACAACCAGGACACGGTGGAGGTTCACGTCCTCCAGGGGGAGCGCCAGATCGCCGGCGAGAACAAGTCGCTCGGCCGCTTCGAGCTGGTGGGGATCCCGCCGGCGCCGCGCGGCGTGCCGCAGATCGAGGTCACTTTCGCCCTCGACTCGAACGGCATCGTCAACGTGGCGGCGCGCGACATGGCGACGAACCTCTCGCAGAGCATCCAGATCAATCCCTCCGGAGGGCTCTCCAAGGACGAGGTCAGCCGGCTGGTCGAGGAGGCCACCCAGCACTCGCGCTCCGACCAGGAGCGGCGCGAGGTGCGCCAGCTCAAGAACCGGCTGGAGGGGTTGATCTACAGCAACGAGCGGGTCTTCGGAGAATTTCGTGACATGCTGCCGGAGGACGACGCCAAGCAGATCCACGAGGCCCTGCTGCAGGCGCGGGTGGCCTCCACCAACGAGCAAAAGAACGATCTCGAGGCGGCGATCTACGACCTCTCGTCGGTTTCCCGCAAGCTCTCGGACGTCATGCTGAGCAAGACCGCCGGCGGTCCGGGACAGGCAAAGGGTTAGAGCCGATGGCGACGACGAAGCGCGACTACTACGAGATCCTGGGGGTGGCGAAAACCTCCGGGCAGGTGGAGATCAAGGCGGCCTACCGCAAGCTGGCGGTCAGCCACCATCCTGACCGCAATCCCGGCGATACCGAGGCCGAGGCGCGGTTCAAGGAGGCGGCGGAGGCCTATGCCGTGCTCTCGGATTCCGACAAGCGCGCGCGCTACGACCGCTTCGGCCACCAGGGGGTCGCTGGCGCCGCGGGCGGCGGCTTCGATCCCACGATCTTCGCCGACTTCTCGGACATCCTTGGCGACCTCTTCGGCTTCGGCGATCCGCGCCGCCGCGGCGGCGCTGGCGGCGGCGTCACCCGCGGCGCCGACCTCCGCTACGACCTCACCCTGAGCTTCGAGGAGGCCGCCTTCGGCAGCGCGACGACGCTGCGCATCCCGCGCCTGGAGAAGTGCCCCACCTGCTCGGGGAGCGGCAGCGCCAGCGGCGGTCCGCCGGCTGTCTGCAGCGCTTGCGGCGGGCGCGGCCAGGTGCGTTTCACGCAGGGCTTCTTCACCGTCGCGCGGACCTGCCCGCAGTGCAACGGCGAAGGCAGGGTGGTCTCCGACCCCTGCAAGGACTGCCGCGGCGAGGGGCTGGTCGAGCGCGAGCGCTCGATCGCCGTGCAGATCCCCGCCGGGGTGGACACCGGCTCCCGCCTGCGCCTCTCGAACGAGGGGGAGCACGGCCGGCGCGGCGGCCCCGCCGGCGACCTCTACGTGGTCCTCCAGGTCAAGCCCCACTCGCGCTTCCGGCGCGACGGCTCGACGGTCCACGACCGCCTCACGCTCTCCTACCCGCAGGCGGTGCTCGGCGCCACCCTGGAGGTGGAGACGATCCACGGCAAGTCGACGCTCGACGTGCCGCCCGGCACCCCGAACGGCCGCGACTTCCGCCTGCGCGGCCAGGGTATCCCGCGCCTGGACGGCAACGGGAAGGGCGATCACGTCGTCTCGGTCCAGCTGGAGGTGCCGCAGCCCCGCGACCTGAGCGACGAGGAGGTCCAGCTCCTGCGCCGCCTGGCCGAGCTGTCGGGCAAGCCGGTCAGGGAAGAGCGCAAGGTCATGGACCGGGTGAAGAACCTCTTCGGGTGAGGACGTTTTGTCCCGAGTTGAAACCTGCCGTTGGAACTCCCTACTCCTCAATGTCATCCCGAGCGAGAGCGAGGGACCTGGGCGGGGGGAGGCGGGAATTCCCCGCGTAGCAAGCGTTTGGGAGGCCGCCCTTCCCCCAGGTCCCTCGCTCCCGCTCGGGATGACTGAGCAAACGGGCCTTTCTCAGGGCTTTCCAAGCTGTTCCAGTCTGCCTCACTCTTGACGTAAACCTCTCAAAGTAGTACGGTTCTCTAGTTCAATCGATCTCAGGGAGTAGCGCCTTGACCCTGTCAACTTGTTCCCTAGCTGTTACCTAAGAAGTTCGGAGAGACCGCATGCTCACAGACCGCCAGGTGAAGAGCCTCCAAACTGAAAAGCCGCAGATCGAGGTCTTCGACCAATCCATCCCCGGCTTCGGAGTCCGCGTTACCAACAAGGGGCGCAAGAGCTTCTTCCTCCTCTACCGCGCCCGCCGCGCCGCTGACCCCCAACGCAGGCTACGGCGGGTGACCTTCGGATCTTACCCGTTTCTCTCGCTCGCCATAGCCCGCGACCAGGCCCGCGCCATTCTTCGCGAGGTGCAGATCGGCAAGGACCCCGGCGCCGGCGCGGCCGGCCTTTACGTGCAGCGGCGCTCGGCGCTACGCCCTGGCCGCGTTCCTCCCGACTCTAGACTCCGGGAGATCTTCCCCGAGGGGTATCTCCCGGGTACCTTCGGCGAAGTCGCCGCGCTCTACCTCGTCCAGCACGTCTGGAGGGCGACGAAGGCCCCGCGTCACTACGAAGGCGACTTCAAGCGCGACCTTCTCCCACGGTGGCGGGATACTCCCGCGTCGCAGATCGACAAGCGCCAGGTGTCGGTGCTCCTGGGTGAGCTCCTCAAGAGGGGGCAGGGATCTCTGGCCGAGAGCGTCAAGCATCGGCTCTCCGCGATGTTCAAGTGGGGAATCCGTCAAGGCCTCGTCGAGGCCAATCCGGTTGCTGGCATCGGAACGATCACCCGGCGCCGCGCCCGCAGCCGGTATCTCTCGGAGGCGGAGATTCGCCAGCTCTGGAAGGTGCTTGACCGCCGGCCTCACGTCTCCAGCGTCATCTACAAGCTGATGCTCCTGACCGCCTGCCGTCCCGGCGAGGCCTGCGCCCTCAAGTGGCAAGAGATCTCGGAGGACGGGGATTGGTGGACCCTTCCCGAGGAGCGGTCGAAGAACGCCATCGCACACCGGATGTTCCTTGCTCCCTTGACCCGCAGGACGCTGGACTCCATCCGCAAGGTCACGGGCACCCGCCCGGCCGTCTTCTGGACCGAGGAAACCCGGGGAGAGGCGATCCGGAACCTTCAGCACTACACGGCTCAGCTGTGCGAGGAGGTGGGCTTCAGCTTCCGTCCTCACGACCTGCGGCGAACCGCGTCCACGCACCTGGCCCGCCTTGGCGTCCGCGACGAGATCCGCGAGGCGGTTCTGAACCACAAGAAGAAGGGACTCCGCGGGGTCTACAACCTGTACGAGTACGACCGGGAGAAACAGGATGCCTTGGTTCTGTGGGCGGACACTGTCTCGGCGCTCGTGGCCGGCGACGGCCCTCGGCGTCAGTGATTCCGGCCCATCGGCCCATCGCTCGGGAGGGCAAAGGCCCTCCAGGTGGAGGGTCGGCCGAGTTCGCGCCAAGGCGACAAAAAGCCTCCCCCCGGACCACGAAAAAATCCGGGGGGAGGAGTAGCGAGCGCCCCGAGGAGAGAGCGCTCGCCCCACATCGCGGTTTCAGAGGACGAGGTTGACGATCCATGCCAGGTCGAAGTCCTCCGCGGTAAGGCCGCCGGCCGCCGGAGTCGTCAAGCTCAGGTAAAGGAAGTTGTTGTTCAGACGGATGCCGACCGGGTGTTGGCGCGTCACCGCGGTGAAGGCGACGATGGCGGCGGCCATCACGGCCTCGAGTACTGTCGAGTAGCTGCCGCGGCGCCAGAGCGTCGTGCGCCCTTGCAGCTCCCAGCCGGGGAGCTCCTGGAGGCGGGCGAGCACCTCCTCGGCCGCGAGGCGCTCTGGCGGCGGCTCAGACGCTTCTTCTGTCGTCTCCATAGGTCCCCTTCGGCTTGCGTTTCAGGCGACTGCCGGCGCTCGGAAAGACAGGCTCGGGTTGCTGAGGCCGATCTTCAGGTGATTGAGGACCGCGGTGGCGAGGGGAACCGTCACCTTGCCCTTCCGCACGGCCGTGCGGAAGACGGCGAGCGCCGCAAGCAGGGACGGATGCAGGCCCTTGGCGTCGAAGATCGGGGCGATCAGTGAGGCCAGCTCCGCGAAGTCGTCCGCGCGGTCCCGGGTGAGCAGGAGCCGCGCGAGCTGGATGGCGGCGATGGCCGCGAGATGCGGCTCGCCGAGGGCGAAGAGACCTTGCCAGGCTCGCCACAGCCGCTCCTCCGCCACCTTCACCTCGCCCTCGCCTTCCGCCAGCTCGCCGTCGAGGAGCGTCAAGGCCAGGCCCTCGACGGTGTCCTCGCCGAGCGCGAACCGTCGGCGAACGGCGGCCAGATCCTGCCAGGCGCGCGCGAATCGGTTCTGGTAGGCGTAGCTGCGGGCGATCCCCTGGTGGATGCGAAGGACTAGGCCCGTGGGAGGGTTTTGCGGCAGCAGCGAGTCGGCCATGGAGAAGGTCTCCAGTGCCTCGTCGGGATCGAGCATCCAGAGCTCCACCTCGCCCTTCTCTGCCAGCGCTTCGGCGGCGTCATAGAGGCGCCCGAGGCTGGACAGGAGATCGGAGGCGCGGCCGAAGAGGGCCAGCGCCTCGTCCCACCGCCTCTGGTCCCGCCGCAAGCGCGCAAGAAAGCGGGAGAGGTCCGCGCGCTCCGTCGAGTCCGTCGCGCCGATGAGGTGTTCTGTCGCCCGGCCCAGCTCCTCCTCGGCCTGCGCCAGATCACCCCGCAGCCGGCAGGCTTCGGCGACTTGGCACAAGGCTTCCGCCAGGAACGCCTCGGAGAGGCCTGCCGGGTGCTGGACGGGGTCCATCTCCTCGATCGCCACGCCGGCCAGCCGCGCCAGCGACTCGGCGCGCCCGGGATTGCCCGGCAGGGCCTCGCGGCTGGCGCGGAGGAAGGCCCAGCCGACCGCCCAGGGATCGACGCGCGCCACCTCGCGGAGCTCCTCGACGCGCCGATCGGGAGGCGTGGCCATGACCTTGGCGATGAGCGGCTCGGCCGCCGCCTGGCGCCGCTTCAGGAGCGCGGCCGTCTTCTTGACCTCGCCCTCGCGCCGTGTCAGGACGCCGCTGTAGTCGACCCCCAGGAAGCGGGCGAGGCGCCGGACGCCGCTGGCCCCGGCGGCCGGTTGCAGGTCCAGCCGGGCGCGGTTGCCGCAGCGCCGGCATTGGAGCATGTGGAGCAGGAGCCCCGCGTCCACGATCGGCAGCGATCCCAGGTAGTTGAGCAGAGCCTCGTCCGGCGGATGAAATTCCGGCGTCGGTTCCGGCGGCGTCTCGTCGGTGTCGGTCATCTCCGCTCCTGCGCCGGCCAACCGGCGTGCTCATCGCTCGCGAGCAGGGAGTCGACAGTGACGCCGAGAGCGGCCGCGAGGCGGATCAAGGTGAGAGTCCGCGGAAGGATCTGGCCGGTCTCGTAGCGGCTGATCATGTAGCTCGGGCAGCCCGCCGCTTCCCCCAACTCCGGTTGTCGGAGGCCGAGTTTTTTGCGCGCCCGCGCGATACGGAAGCCGACCTCGCGGCGGAAGGCCGCCCGCTCGTCTGCGGCTTTACGGCGAGCAGTATCTAGTTTCAACTGACTTTGAACGTTGTTTTCGCGATTCATGCTGTCGAGACTAAGGGCACCTTTCGAGAGTGTCAACCCCTTTTCAGGTCATTGCGTGCTCTACATTCGCGACAAGACATCTCGAGGTCACGGTTTTTGCACCTGAAACCGTTGAATCCAAGAAGAGCTTCCACCTGGAGGGTGCAAATTTTGGTGCTTCGCCCCGCCCGGACTAGGTTGAGGCGAGCGAGAGCCGCCCCGCGGCCCGGTGCCGGAGCGAATTCGGCTTTTCAGGTAGAAAAATGGCGGAGACTAGGGGGCGTTCGCTCGCCCCGCGCGCGCCCCGGCCATGCCGGCCGCGGCCTTCCCGCGGGCAAGGAGGAAGGTATGTCTCGCCCGATCGCTCCCCGCATCACCGCCGCCCTGGCGCTCGCCGGCCTGCTGGCGCTCGCCGCCGGGCCGGCCGCTGCCGCCGACTCAAAGGTAGGCGTTACAGGCCCGCTCTCCGTTCAAGCCGCAGGGCTCTTCACCCAGGCCTGGTACTGGCTCGCAGGCTTCTGGCAAAGCGACGGAGCCGCTGTAGATCCCAACGGCAACAGGTCGCGGGCTTTCCTCGGCAAGGGCCGAGGACCGAGCGGCACCCGAACCGTGTGGGAGAACGAAGGCGGCGCCGTCGACCCCAATGGCGGTAAAGGGACGGGGTCGGCAGCGCCGCCGGCAGGCTCCAACGGCTAGTGCACCGGTCGCCGGAGCACCGGGGGCATCGGTGCGATGTCCCCGGGATTTCCTGCCTTGACGCTTGTTGATGGAACGCCCAGCTCGCTTGTGAGAAGATACGCTCTCGTATCTACTGGAACGGTTCATCTACGGAGGAGCGCCGCGTGACCGATCATCCCCCAGACGCCTTCCTGGAAGCCTTCCTGCTCGGCGATCTTCCCGAGCGGGAGGCCAGGGCCGTCCTGGCCCACCTCCTTCACGGGTGCGCCCGGTGCGGTGAGGTGATGGCGCCTCTGGCGGCGATGCTCCTCCGTCCAGCGGAACGGGAGCCTCAGACCAACGGATCGGAGTACGACCTACCCGTGGCGAGAGCCATCGAGAGCGCGCTCCGGCAGGCCCGGGAGCTGGCGACCGATTTCGGGGCGACGGCTGAAGAGATGCCGGCCTCTGATCCGTTCAAGGCGTCCCGGGACTGGCAGCGGTGCGAGGCGCTGCTGGCGGAGTCGCTGCGCTTGCGGCACAGCGATCCCGAAGGGATGGTGCTCCTGGCCACCGCCGCTGTCGAATTCGCGGAGGCCCTTGATGGGGCCGACTACCTGCCGGGCGCCCGGGAGGATCTCCAGGCCCGCGCTTGGGCCGAGCTGGGCAACGCCTACCGCGTCGCGGATGACCTGGCTGCGGCCGAGAGCTGCTTCGGCAATGCCATCGAGCTTTTCCAGGAGGGAACAGGGGAGCGGCAGCTCCTCGCCAGAATCCTGGACCTGCTCGCCTCTTTGTACAGCGCACAGCGCAAGTTCGCTGAGGCGGACCAGCTTCTCGACGCTGTCTACCGAATTCATACCGTCCGTCGCGACTTTCACCTTGCAGGTCGGGCCCTCGTAACAAAGGGTGTCGCCAAGGGCTATGGCGGCGCTTCAGAGGAGGCGGTCGCTCTTCTCAGAGGCGGCATCAACTGGCTGGACCACCACCGTGACCCGCAGCTCCTGCTGGACGCGGTGCAGAGCCTGGCTTGGTTCCTGGTCGACGCCGGGCGCTTTGCCGAGGGGCGTGATCTCATCGCCGAGCATCGCCTCGAGGCTTCGCAGGGCAGGCAGTCGCTCAATGCTCTCAAGCTGCGGTGGGTGGAGGGGAGGATCGCGGCCGGCACAGGCCACGCCCGCGAGGCCGAGTCGGCCTTCCGCGAAACGCGGGCTGGCTTCTCTCACCGAAACCTCCCCTACAAGGCGGCGCTCGCCTCGCTGGACCTTGCGGCCCTCTGGCTCGGCCAAGGCAGGACGGCGGAGGTAGGCAGGCTCGTCGAAGAGATGCTCGTGACGTTCCGCTCTCTCGGCATCCGCCGCGAAGCGATCGCCGCCATCCTCATGCTGCAGGAGGCTCTTCGCACGGAGCGCGCGACGCTCCTGCTCGTGCAGGCCGTCGCCAAGCAGCTCCGTCGTTTGGAGGGGGAACCTACCTAGCAGCTGGCTTTCGCTCCGGCTACCGCTTCTTCGGACCGCTCGGCTTGCGCTTCGCTGCGGGCTTCCGGCCAGTAGGCTTGCCGCCCGCGGGCTTGTCCTTGGCGGGCTGGCGGACGCCGAGCGCCTCGACGACGGCGGCCTGGATGATCCTCGTCAGCTCGGCCGGATCGGTGGCCACTGGTGGCTGCGTCGGCAGAGCCGGAGAGGCCGCGTGCTTTGCCTCCGAGTCCTCAAAGCCCACAGCATGCAGGCTCTCCAGCATGCGCACCACGTCGTTGTCCTGCAGCGGCATCCCCTCCGGCCCGTGGTGCAGGATGCTGAAGAACACCATGGGCTTGACGTCCAGCGCCTCCAGCATCCCCAAGAGGTGCTTGTACTTGAGGGCCACCCGCCCGGTGAGGACCTGGCTGGAGTACCCCCGCCCCTGCCCAAGCCGCACGTCCAGCTCCTTCTGGGGGAGCTCGGCGATCTTCAGGAGCGTCGACAGCAGGCGGAGCGCCTTCTTCACTTCGTCTTGAGTGCTCATGGCGGAGGAGTGTACCGCATCGGCGGTATGCCGTCCAGAAGCATGGTTTCCACGACACACACCGTATTTTACCAGAGGAAGGCCGCAGTGAGGCTCCACCACGGCCTGAACTGTCTTTGCGGACGGCCTGTGAATCCTGACCGGGGTCATGAGATGCTGCGCTCACTTCACTGAGCGAGCTCAGCGGTTTCGACGAGAGCATTGCCCTTCAGCGCCCTCTTGATGAAGCGGAGCACCTCCGTAGGCTTCCTTGTCTCATGCAGCCCCTGAGAGTTGTAAGGACTTGAGGGGCTCCTTATCTCGCTGACTCACCACGAAGACGTTGCCGCGTGCTCTATCGTAGCGCGAATCCCCGATCAACACCTGGTCGTCCTCGCGGTCCCAAACCAGCTTCAGCGAAAGGGCGTTGCCTCCTTCGCCCCAGGACTCAGAAAACGATGCTTTGGACTCTCCGTGGTTAGCGGACCAGGCGGTGCGGCGAGCTCCTGTGCCGGGGCAAATGAACAAGAAATACAGCAGGGGCCGATCCTGGCCGGTGATGAAGCCGCCCCAGCCCAATTCTTGCCCGTAAACAATGTTGACGCTGCCCAGTGCGCCAGCCAAGGCAACGGTCTCTTGAGTGGCAGAGCTATACATTCCTCTCTGCACGCCGCAGCCGCATGCAGCTATCAGGAATAATCCAAGACCTACGTGAGATCGTGATCGCATATTAAACTCTCCCCAAGATCAGCTACTCTAGCCGCGCTTCGTTCGGCGCTGTGTTCTCGAAGACCCGAAGAACTACAGGAGACGTAAGGATGTCCTTCTTGATTAGCTGGCGCTGCTTGGGCGTGGCAGCTCCGGTGAAATAGATCGCATACCCGTCATGTCCAGCTACCGTTGCCTGAAGGAGAGGGCCTATACCAGGCCGAGGCCAAAAACCCTTTTCCAGGCTCCCTTCATCGAGATAGTCGAGAAGAAACTTGTTGATCTCTTTTTGATTAACCCCGCTCTTGAAGATGACCAAGAGGTCGGCCTTCGTAGCGGGACCGTAGGTGACGAATTCACTCGGCCTTCTGCAAGCGCAAAGCGCGCAAACGAAGAGGCAGACTGCCTGGCGCGAGTAGGTTCGCGATCTCATCGATTCCTAGCCGACGTAGCCCTCTCCGACCTGCTTGACGTCGTCCAGAGGCTCGGGTTGGTCGCCGAAATACCCCGTCATTTAAGATGCGCCTCGGTCGGAGCGGTGTTCTCGAAGACCCGATACACGACCGGAGAGGCAAGGATGCCTTCCTTGATCCGGCGACGCTGCCCTGGCGTGGCACTGGGTTGAAAATAAACGACATAGCCGTCATGTTGCTCTACTGAAGCCTGAAGGATCGAGCCGACACCAGGCCGAGACCAAAAGCCCTTCTCGAGATCTCCTGCCAGAAGATGGTCGAACATGAACTGGTTGATTTCCTTTCGAGATACACCAGCCTTGAAAACGACTAGCAGGTCCGCTTTCGTATCAAGGCCTAAGCTTACCCACTCCTGGCGCTGAGGTTTGCAACTGCAAAACGCTATCAGAACCACCAGTAGTACTACGACGGGAACACAATCACGTTTCATGGAAGAGCACCTCACTTCACAGCCGGAGTCATTGGCTGATTCATCGGCCCGTTCAGTTTGCTGGGATCTTGTTCATCGACCTTGAAGATGATTTGCACAACGAGTTCTCCTTGCACTATTTTATAAGCAAAACCCTCGATTGAGGGGTAACCTTTTGTAACACTCGAGGGTAGGCGCTGGGCGTTTCCAGAAGCATCAAGGCTGAAGTTCGCCCGAAATCCGATCTGCCCGTACGTGTTGAGGGCGCTGAGTCCGTTCTTGCCGGTTATGAGAACGCTATAGAGCGTCTTGCCAACAGCGGTATGAGACGATGATAGGCTCGCTGTCGAGCTACCCGGAAGCCCAAGCCCTCTAATCAAAACGTCGCTGTGGCCGGCCTTGACATCGGGCTGTCCAATGACATTTCCTGTCTTCGGATCGACGATCATCTTGAAAGAAGTGCGGAATGTCGCAGATGGGTCGTTTGCTGTGAAGGTTCGGTCATCGCCGAGGCCGATGCCTCCGATGTGTGATGCGGAGATGAACGACTGAAAGCAGAAACCAACTTGCCCTTCCTGGAGGCCGGCGGGCGCATCGCAAGTGCCATCAGGGTCAACTCGCTTGAGCGGATTCCCACGAGTGTATGCATATCGGTTCCAGCTCTGAGGCGAGCTGGGCCTGCCGCCTACCCTATCGACGCTTAAGAACCTCCCAGTCAGCGGGCTCTCGTGCCGTGCATGCATATAGTCCAGATCATCCCCCGCCCCCGCCAGCCTCGCCAGATCTCTTTCGTGCCCGGTAAACTTCATCCTCTCGCTGTCCTGGTTGAAGGCCGTGGCCTCTTCGCCGAAGGGGTAGTAGACGTGGTAGCCGGTCTGGACACCGCTCTGGTTTGTGACCAGGCGCACGGTTCCCAGGTGATCGACGTCCATGTGGTTACGGCCGCCGGTGCTCATGTAGCCGGCAAGGAGCTGGCCGCTGCGGTAGATGTAATCCTCCCAACTGTTGCCAGCGGCCCAATTGTTCCACTGGTAGCCGCTGACCTCATAGTCGCGGCGGACCTTGCCGTCGAGACCGCGGAGTGTCCAGCGGTCGAAGCGGGGCGCTGTTCCCACCTTGAAGGACCACGCCCGCTCGTCCTCCGCGTCGTACATGTAGAGCCACTCTTCGGCGCCGTTAAGGTAGTGTTTGAGCTGGTTCAGCTCGTCGTAGTCGTAGGTGGCGCCGTTCCAAGTGCGGAGGTTGCCGGGGGCGTCGTAGGTCCCGAAGGTGAGGCGATTGGTGGCCGAGGTGGTGGGGGTGCTCCGGCCGCTCGACCCGGTGATCGTCTGGATGTTGCCGAAGGCGTCGAAGTTGTAGCCCTGGGTGAGCGACACCGGGCCGTTGACGGCCTGGGTTACGATTCCGGAATTGACGAGCCGGCTCACCCCATCGTAGAGGAAATAACCATTGCCGATCTGCTTGACGTCGCCCACGCCGTCGTACTGGTAGGCGCCGGTCGCCCACAGGGTGGACGCTCCGAGGGTCGAGGTGATCGACGCCGGCCGCGCCATGCCGTTGGGGTCGTTGCCGTACGTGGTGAGGACGCCATTCGCGTGCGCCACCTGCGCCGTCATCCCGTTCGGGTAGTAGGTGATCCCCCAGCCCGTGTTGGGCACCGTGCCAGTGTAGCCCAGGACGGCGGTGAGGAACCCGTTGGCGTAGGTCATCGGCACGGCTCGCGCGGTCGAGCCCGTGCAGCTCGTGAACCCCGCCGCGCAGTTGGGATAGGTCTCGGTGTCGAGGTCGCCCAGCTGCGTGTAGGAGAACGACTGCACGAAGGCCTCCTTCGAGGGGTCCGTCAGGCCGTCGAAGGTGTGCTGGAGCGTCCGCTGCGAGACGCGGCCGTCGAGCCCGCCGTAGGTGTAGGTGTGAGTCAGCTTCGAGACGTGCGGAGAGCCGCCCAGGAGGATGTGGTTCCACCGCGTTGCCTGGTAGAGCTTGCCGCCACCGGCGGAGTCGTAGGTCAGATCCTTGACGCAGGTCGGGCTGTTCGAGGTGCAGGGCAGGGCGCCACCGGTCACATAGGTCGTCCGCGGCCGCTCCGCCGCGTCGTAGCTCAACGACAGGTCGTTGCCCCCGTCGACGCTGCGA
This sequence comes from Thermoanaerobaculia bacterium, assembly GCA_035603315.1. Taxonomy (GTDB): domain Bacteria; phylum Acidobacteriota; class Thermoanaerobaculia; order Multivoradales; family UBA5704; genus DATNKQ01. Next base: position 9,800 of record DATNKQ010000190.1, on the reverse strand, counting down.
TGGGCGTGGCCGCGCGAGTCGTAGCTCGAGTAGTCCACGTCGTGCCCTTGGCCGAAGATATTGGCGTCCTTCTCCGGGTGGTTCTCGAAGCGGAGGAAGCCCCGGAGGTCGTAGGAAAAGGTCCGCGTCTGCGTCGTACCGGCCGAGCCCGTCGAGACCGACGAGAGCCGGTTGCCGACGTCATACCCATAGCTCGTCACCACTGTGCCGCCGTTGGCCCCTGAGGGCTCGGTGACCGAGATCAGCCGGCCCTGGCGGTCGTACACTTCGGTCGTCGTCGGGCTCGACTCGACGACGCTCGTTCCATTCCAGCTCGTCCCCACCTTCACCTGGCGCGTGACCGACTGCACGCCCGAGTAGGTCAAGGTGACGGCGTGCCCGGAGCCGTCCGGCGGCTGAATGGTCCCCGGCCGGCCGAAGGGGTCGTAGTTCGAGTAGCTCGTCAGGGCGGCCGGGGTGCCCTGCTCCGAGACAGCCGTCTTCCAACCCATGGCGTTGTAGGAGGTCGTCCGCGCGCTGAAGGTGCCGTCCGGCATGCGCCGCTCTTCGCGGATGAGGCGCCCCAAGGCGTCGAAGAAGTAGCGCTGCTGCGCGAGAGAGACGGTCGGCGAGCCGTTCTGCTGCCGGTCGACGACGATCGAGGCCAAGTTGGACGGGCTGGTCGCCCGGTTGTAGGTGTAATTGGTCCAAGCTCCTTGCGGTGGCTTGGCGTAGGTCAGCCGGCCGAGGGCGTCATAGGTGAAGCTCGTCTGGATTCCCGCCGTGTCGCGGCTCCGCACGGGCAGTCCGGTGTTGCCGTCGATGTCGCGATCGAGGCTCTTGAAGCTCACACCCGAGTACTGCGAGGTAGCCCGGGTGCCGGCGGCGTAGGTGTGATTGATCTGGTACTCCGGCGCCGGGAGAGAGATCGAGCAGAGGTTGCCTGTCGCCACCAGTTGGTTGTCGCCGCCGTAGTACTGCTCGCTCGTGAGGTCGCCGGACGGGTTGTGGCCGAAGACCTGCACGAGGTCGTTGGCGCCCTGCCCGGAGCCGTTGGCGTTGTGCACCCGCCGGCGGGCGAGGAAGCCGTTGCCCTCGTAGCAGAACGAGCGGAACTCGGTGACCGAGTTCTCGGCGGTCCACTCGTACGCCGAAGTGTTGACCACCCAGGGCGAGGTGAAGATGATGGGCGAGTAGGGGCCGGCCGTGTTGCTCGACTGGTTGACCGAGTAGGTCCCCTGGCCCGGGTTGAAGAATGTGTAGTGCGTTCGCACATTGTTGCCCGGCAGGGTGCCGCCGGTCTGCTGGGTGCGGAAGTGTCCGAGCCCGTCGAAGTCCGAATTCGTGAGGTCGGCGAAGGTGCCGTCATCGTAGACCGTCCGGCTGCGGAGCGGTCGCCCGTTGTTATTGTTCTCCTCGATAAGGCTGCCGTTGAGGTCGATCTGGTCGCGAACGTATTGCGCGTACTCCGTGCGCCTGAGCGTGCCGCCAGCGTCGAAGACCTGGGACGAGAGAAACAGCGTCGAATCGCCCGGGTAGGTCGTCTTCGGCGTGTACTGGCGCCCATAGTCGAAAGAGTTGGGGCCGGGCCCGTACCCGAAGCCGCCGCCGGCGGCGACCGAAAAGTAGCGGACCGTCCGGTTGCCCAGAGGATCGACGACGCTGTTGACGAGCTCTTGCTGGGGAGCGCCGAAGGGCTCCAGCGTGGGCACCGTGGTATAGGTCCATTGGCCGAGGACGGCGCCGGTGGCGTCCTTGGTGGTGCGAGTGCTGACGCCGAGATTGTGCTGCCGGCGCCCGGTGCCGGCTCCCGAAGGAAAGCCATAGGATTGATAGGTCCATTCGATGCGGCCCAGGGTCGGCAGCGTCAGCCCGGTGATGGCGCCGGAGCCGGCCACGCAGTTGCCCGCGCCGGAGCCTGGGGGTGGCGGCGGCTGGTAGTTTTGGCAGGCCATAGCGTTGTCGGGAGCCACTACGGTGTAATCCATCGGCCCAAAGCTCGAGCCGTCCGGCAGCGTCACGCTCGCCAAGAGGGGCACGGCGAGATTGCCGATCGCGCAGTCGCTGACTGGGCAGGCGCGGCCCATCGTCGGCGTCGTGTAGTTGAAGGTGTAGGTGGCCGCGCCGCCGCCGAAGGTCGCCAGCACGACACGGTCGACGCTCGCCGCGAAGCCGGGCAGGTCATTGCGGAAGTACACCCAATGGGTCCGCCCCTGGGTGTCGGTGATCTGCCAGCAGCTGCTGGCGCCGCCGCAGCTGGCCGGCGTGTAGTTGACGTTCATCTGGTTGTTGAATTGGTCGCGGATCTGGGTCAGCCGGCCGTCGGAGCCGAAGTGATGGATGGTGCCGTCCGGGAAATCGATCTCGGCGCCGGGAGGCACCTTGCGGAACCGCAGATAACTGCCGTCTCGCGCGTAGAGGACGTTCTGCATGAGGAGCCCGGAGTCGGTTCCGTCGTCGGGGTCGCTGGCGTGGAGGGTCGGATAGAAGACGTGCTGGGAGCCGTCCGGCGCCTCGTAGATCTGCCGGCTGGCGTCGATCGAGTCGTCCGCGGCCAGGCAGGCCGCCGGCGCGATGGCGCCGAAGGAGACCCGCCACCCGAGCCCAACGTTCGAGCAGACACTCGGGCTGGAGTCGTTGTAGGTGACGCCGTTCCCTGGGTCGGTCTGATAGAAGTTCCACGCGTTCGAGGTGTGCACCAACGTGAGCTGGTAGCTGAACGCGCCGCCCACCGGATAGGAGGCGCCGAGCGGCAGCGTCAGGGTCAAGTTGCCGTTGAAGAGGTTGACGTTGTCGACGTCGCCCACCTGGAAAGCGCGGTCGATCGCTACTCCGCTCTCGTTGTTGGGATGGACGTCCGCTCCGGCGGCGGCGCCGTGAAGGGCGAGGAGCGCGCCGGCGACGAGGAGCCTACGGGCCTGCGCCGGTCCGTTCATGGCAGCACCTCCACCCTTGTCACCGCAAGCTCCATCGGCAGCGGATGGACGACGAAGAGGAGGTCGTGGAGCGCCGCTTTCGACAGCGCCGGAGTGGCCGCCGTCAGCGCCGCCAGCCTGTCGAGCGAGACCTTGAGCCCGGGATCGTCCGGGCTCGACTCATCGTTGACGCCGCCGCGCCCGGCGGTGCCGCTCCAGGCGCCAATGCCGGGCCGCACGAGGAGCAGCTCGCTGTAGTCGGAGAGGTCGATCAGCTTGTCCGGCGCGAGGCCGGCCTGGAGCGTCAGCCCGGGAGCCGGCAGGGTGAAGCTCGCGGGTGTGAAGCGAGCTGGGAAGGGCGAGCTCCACGCGTAGGCTCCCGTCGCCAGGTCGACGGCAATCCAGATCGACTGGCGGACGAGGGAACGGGAGAGCTCGAAGGTCGCCTGGCCGGTGGCGTCCGCCGGCACCACCGACTGCCGGGGCACGATCGTCGCCTCGTAGTCGGAAACCTCCTTCGAGACGCTGAACCAGACGACCGAGCCGCCGGGGGTCATCCCCTGGGCAATCGCCGTCTGGCCTTGGAACGTAACGCTAACCACCGGTGCCGGCGGCGGCGCCTGGGCCGTGCAGACGCCGTTGATACCGATCGCGAGGAGAATTGAAACTGCCCAAACCTTGGAGTGCATGGCGTGATTCCTCCGTTGCTGGCCGTTTTGACCTTCGCCCCGTCTCTTCGCGGCCCCGGTCCGCGGTAGCGGAGCTATGAGACTGCGCGACCTGTTGACTGTAGCTATGAGGTTCTTACGTGTCAACTACTTTTCGTGTCTGTGTCGTCATTGGTCCGGATAAGGTTCCATTTTTTGCACCTGAAACAGTCAAAATCACGATCCACTTGGGCGTGCCCCCGGCTGAAGGCCGCCGGGGTCGGGCTCTCTCGCTCCTACCGCGGCGGCGGAAGAAAGCCGTGCGGTACCCGCTTCGATCCCTCACGCAACCGCACCACCGCCTCCTCTTGCCGCGATCGACTCCGCAGAGCTTCTAAGGCCTTCTAGAGCTCGAAAGCCACCACCCCCGCGAGCGGTTCTCCGAACCGGTCGCTCGCCGCCCGTGCCCGTAGGTCGCCGCACCCCCTCCCGCCACCACCCTTTCCCCCGCTCTTGAGGGCCGCCGGCCGACTGCGCCGGCACCTCAACTGCTTCTTTCGGCGCCTGGACTTCGAGAGTAAGCGGAGCGCCTCTACCCCTGTAAAGGCCAAGCCCTGCGGGTGGGCCTGCGGCCCAGCCTTGACAGGGGCCGGCGTCCGCTTTTCCTGAACTTCGTTCTTGGGAGGCGCCGAAAAAACGGCCGGGGGGGAAGAGGGGAAGAAAAACAATGGAGGAGTGGGACTTCCCCCTCTCCTCCGGCCCCCAGAAGAGATCCCCCGATGAGCAGCTCCCCGAAAGTCGAAGCCGTGGCCGCCCAGATCCTCACCGCCTTTGAGGCCGGCACCGTCCCCAGCGCCTGCGCTCAGATCTTCATCCGACACAAGAACAGCGCCGATTGCCCCTCTGCGAAATGGAGCTGGCGAAATCAGCTCACCGCGGCCCTCGCGGGCCACTACGACGCGCGGGGCTTTCGCCAGTGGCAGCAGGTGGGCCGGAACGTCAAGAAAGGCGAGCATGCCTTCTATATCCTCGGCCCGTTCATGGTGAAGGACCGCGACGCCGAGCCGCAAGAGGAGTCCGCCCTGCGCTTGGTGGGCTTCACCGCCATCCCGGTCTTCGGCTACATCCAGACCGAGGGGGAGCCGCTGCCCGGTCACGAGGAGGAGGAGGCCTTCATCGACTCCCTGCCGCTCGTCGGGGTCGCACGCGCCTGGAACCTCACCGTGGCGACCTTCAACGCCGAGGGCGGAACCCGGCTCGGCTCCTACCGCTCCGGCAAGTCGATCGCTCTTGGAGTCGAGAACCTCTCGACCTGGACGCACGAGCTCGTGCACGCCGCCGACGACCGCCGAGGCACTCTCACCCGTTCCCCCGGCCAAGACCTCGGCAACGAAGTGGTCGCCGAGTTCGGCGGCGCGATCCTCCTGGAGGCTCTCGGCTACTCCGTCGAGAGCGACCGCGGCGGCGCCTATCGGTACATCCAGAGCTACGCCAAGGAAGCCAAGCGCGACGTCCTCTCGGTCTGCACGCAGTTGCTCGACCGCGCCTGCGGCGCTGTGTCGCTCATTCTCACGGCCGCCGAGCAGCTCCAGCAGGACGAAGCCGCCTAGACGGATCTCCGAGCGGGGCGGCTCTACCGCCGCCCCGCTAGTTCGCCGTTCCACTTCAACTCTCAGACTAACCGCGCCCTCTACCGGCCATGACCCTAAACGCCCATGGGGCCGTGTCGAAGCATCAGCTCACGCGCACACGGGCGGACCTTCTCTGGCGCAGGCGCAATCCGCGACATAATTCCGGACCACCATGCCTGTCCTCCCTTTGGTCCTTTTCTCCCTGACGTACCTGGGCTTCGCCCTGGGTGAAGTTCCGGGGCTGAAGCTCGATCGCACGGGGGTCGCACTCCTGGGCGCGGTGGCATTTCTCTCGACCGGCGGGATCTCGGTTCAGGAGGCCAAGGCGGCCGTTGACGGGCCGACTCTCGCCGTGCTGTTCGGCATGATGCTCCTCTCCGCCCAATACCGGATGTCCGGGCTCTACGCAGCGATCGGCAACCGGCTCACCCAGGCCCGCAGCGCCCGCCGACTGCTCCTCGGGACCATCCTCGCCGCCGCTCTGCTCTCCGCCGTGCTCACCAACGACGTGGTCTGCTTCGCGCTGACGCCGCTCCTCGCCGGCTCGCTCCTGCGCTCGGGGCGCGATCCCCTCCCTTACCTCTTGGCGCTCGCCGCAGCAAGCAATCTGGGGAGCGCGCTCACCCCCATCGGCAACCCACAGAACATTCACATCGCTCAGACGTTGGGGCTCGCCTTCCTCCCCTTCGTCCTCGCCTGCGCGGTACCCGTCGTGCTCTCGCTTGCCTTGCTCTATCTCCTGCTCATCCGCTGGGTGGGGCGTGACGGCGGCACGAGCCTTCGGCCGACCGGCGCGGGCGCCACTTCGGAAGAGGAAATCCCCCTCAACCGTTGGCAGGCGCGCAAGGCCGTCCTCCTGACCCTGGCCGCTATCGCCCTGTTCCTGTCGCCTGTGCCGGCGCCGCTGACCGCCCTGGGCGTCGCAGGCGTGGTCCTGACCAGCCGGCGGATGCACAGCCGCGACATGCTCGGCCTGGTGGACTGGCAGCTCCTCGCCCTCTTCGTAGGTCTCTTTGTCGTGGTGCGTGGGTTCGAGCTCTCGGGCTGGACCGAGGCGGCGCGCCGCGCCCTGGCAGGGGCTGGCGCCGACCTCTCGCGCCCGGCGGTCCTGGTGCCCGGTGTCGCGGTGCTCTCGAACCTGGTGAGCAACGTTCCAGCGGTCATCCTCCTCCTGCGCCTGATCGACCACCGGGCCGCCACCGGCTATCTTCTCGCCCTGGCAAGCACCTTCGCTGGCAACGCCTTCCTGGTGGGGAGCATTGCCAACCTGATTGTCGCCGAGCAGGCTGCGCGGCTAGGGGTTCCCTTCCGCTTCCGCGACCATCTGCGCCTGGGATTGCCGCTCACCGTCGTCTCGCTGGTGTTCGCCCTCCTCGCCAGCCGGTGGTGGTGATCGCTGGGGGTCTGCCCGCCGCCTTGCCGGCTCAGAGCGGGTACCGAGAGCCCGCCCCCGACGAGGGAGAGCACCTCTAGTAGGTGAGGCACCGAGGGGCGCTCGGCTCCCGTGGCCTTGCTCACGACCGCTTAGGAGAATGCCATGTCCAAACCCACCTGCAAAGCCGTCCTTTTCGCCGCGATCGCCGCCGCCCTGCTGGCGGCCCTGCCGGCCCTCGCCGCCCCGGCGTCCCCGGGCCAGCCGACCCATTTTGCCGCCGTGGCCGCTCCGGCTACCCCGTCCTGCACGTACGACGTCGCGAGTCCCTTCGCATTGGCAGCCCCGCAGGTCGCCGCCGCCTCGACCCTCCCCGAGTGGCTATCCGTCGGCGGCGAGCCCTGGGGAAACAGATTCCACGGTTTCTGTCCCTGCGGCTGCTCCAACATCCCGGACTGCAACACGTCGGCAGACTGCTTTGGCGGTGCCCCCTGTCGGCGGACCATCTCTTGTTGCTGAGGCCCTAGCAGATCCTGGCAGGAGGCCTTCTCAAGAGCGCGGGACTACCTCCACGGCTTGAACGGACCTCTGCCAGAGCAGAGGTCCCTGCCGCAGCCTTCAAGGTAGGTGAGCCGTAGGCTCAGCGGCTGACCTCAAGGCTGGCAGCGGCAAGCAGCTGAGGGCTTAGCGGCAGCTGTACGGCTGAGCTCAGCAGCTCCTTGCCGCAGGAGCTGTCTGCTTGTGCGGCTGAGCCTTGGCTGCGCCGCGTCAACCATCAATTTTCCCAATAACAGGCGTTGGCGCCCGGCCTTTTTCTCAAGGACCTGCGCCGGCTCCGTCGCCATCCGCTGACGGACCTTCAACAGGTCCCTTGTTTTCCATGCGCTCGTCGATCCACTTCTCGACTTCCTTCTCGCTCCACCCCACCGTCCCCTCGGAGAGCGGGTGCTGCCGTGGAAACTTGCCCTTTGCCATGAGGCGGTAAAGGGTCGCCCTGCTCAGTCCGGTCCTCCGGAGTACCTCCCGGCACCGCAGGACGACGGCCGGGCGGATTGTCTGTTCGTTGGCGTTCGCTCTCAAGAGTCTTCCTTTCTTTCCGTTCGCGGTTAGGACACAGTCTCGACAGGGCTGGGCTTGCGAGCGAGCCCGTTAGGGCAGTGCCGCAGGTGGCCGAGTTCTGCCTGTAAAGAGTTGAACGTTCTACCGCAGCCCTTACGGCAGGCCAGCCGTAGGCCCTGCGGCTGAGCTTCGCTGGCTGCCTCGCTGCCTACGGCAGGAGCGGCGCTCGCTACGGCAGGCTGCGGCAGGACCTTAAAGTCAACATCTACCGGCTGATGAGCCGTAGTCGCCAGGATGCAGCCGGCCGCTGTCACCTCATGGGCGAGCGCGGCTAAGAGCGCCCAGCTCCAGGAGAGGGAGCTCGCGGCCAGGACTTGCGGCAGAGATCGGCCACTGAGCCCGCCGGCAATCATCGGCACGGTCAGGGCGCCCGAAGCGCAGAGCACCGCCAACCACATCAAGGCCAGAAGCCGCCGCCAACGCGTCGCGGCAGCCACGGAGTGCGCGAGATACAAATTGCCGCCGGTTAAGACCAGCGCGGTTCCGATGCCGGCGACGACCAGGAGGGTCCGCTGCCAAGCAGGATTAACCGCCTGGCGATCCGCGGCTAGCAGGGTCAAGACGAGGCGCGGTGCCTGCACCAGGATGGCCGCCAGGGCGATGGCTTGGCCCGTTCGGCGGTTGTTCACGTTCGGCTTCTCCAACGGGGCACCCCGGGCGCGTTTAAGCGGTCGAAAGAAGGCCATTTAGTGTTCCGCATGCGGAGCACTCCCTCTGCCAGCAAAAGGCTAAACGTCCTGCCGCAGCCCTTACGGCAGGTGAGCCGTAGGCCCATCGGCTGACTGTCGCTGGCGACAGTAGGGGCTATCCAGGGCGCGCGCACAAGAGCTCCTCCGAATCGAATGAGGGCAATGCCCCCATTGCCCTCAATGGGGGCATTGCCCTCATTTTTTCCCACCACTGAAAACCTTTGCACATCTCCGGCACAGTATCCGAGTGATCCCGCATGTCAATACCTCTTTTCTGCTGAATTCGCCAACTCGCCAGAGGCAGTTCGTGCTAAGCTATTCATTTGAGGCGCTCTATCGACTTATCACCCTGGGAAAATGATCTCGGTCACATTGCACGATTGCACGATGAACGTTGCACAGAAGCACGATTCGCGAGCGGCGCTGTGGCACCGGCGCCGACATGCTCTTGTCTTGTGTACTGAATTTGGATGGCAGTGAGAAACCTTGCTCTAAGACCGGTCGGCGATGCTCGACGTAAGGCGCCCCTACCTCACGCACTCCCCCCGCCCACCGTCGCAGCCTCAGGCTCCCCTCTGGCCAGCCGTAGCCGCTGGCCGCAAGGATTGGACAACAGACAGATGCGGAATTGGGCGGACTTCAGCCGCCTCCAGCGGCCGATTCCTGCTCCCGATTCCTGCCGCGCCGCCGTCTTTAGCAGGCTCCTGCTAGGTATAGCGGTTCTCAGACCTCTTGGTGAAATCCTCGCTCTTCACGCGCCGTGGCGGCGAGCCTTCGAGGGTCGGCAAGGACGGCCGACGAGCGTAGCGACGGTCTCCACGACTCCGGACTTCCGGCGTCGGCACCTTTTCCGCGGGAGCGCTCGCCTCCCGCGAATTTAGAGTCTCCCGTCTCGCCGTATATCAAGCAGATTCACGCCGCTTCAGATTCGATCAATCGATCACAGCCCGCGTCACCTTGTATCAATTCTGGCGGCTCTCGAAAAACCTATTGATCGCGGCGATTTCCTCTTGTATGGTGTGCGGCGAATTGGAAGGGCGGGAGCAAGTTAGTCGGATGTCAACTTCGTTGTCATCCGAACCTTTCTCGCCTCCGGCTCGAAAGGAAAACCACTCACTTGCCGCGCCCACACCACATCGGCGTCCGCCTCTCCGACGAGGAGCTCGCGCGCCTCCGGCCGGCCGCCGTGGCGGCAGAGATCAGCGTGGCCGCCCTGGTGCGGCGGCTCGCGCTTTCGGCGGTCGGCGAATCTCCAGGGTTGATCGCCGCTCCGCCGGCCGAACCATCCGGAGCGGGACGGCTCACCCGCACGGTGGGCACGCGGCTTTCGCCCGAGCAGCACGCGGCGGCCGGGGAGCGGGCGCGGGCATGCGGCCTGCCGCTCGCGGCCTACGTCCGCCGCGCGGTCCTTGGGATCGCGCCCTCGGCCCGCCCCCGGCGGTCCGAAG
>DATNKQ010000181.1:0-5177 GCA_035603315.1 Thermoanaerobaculia bacterium | reverse complement strand
GTACGAAGCCGACGGCCTTGAGCACTCGGTTCACCGGAGCGTCTCGAGGTCCTCCGCGGACCGTCTCGGCCACGACCACCACCGGTATCTCGACCGGAGCCATGAATTCGAGCGCCCGGACCAGGAAGGCCCGGGCCTTCGTGTCTCCCCGTGCCAGAGCGATCACCGCTCCGGAGTCGAGGATCAGGCGCTGCGGCGCTTGGCGGCCTTCTCTGCGGGTGCCGGCCATGCTCGACGCACCTCTTCGATCGTCCGCGGTGAGATCGGTCCATGCTCTTCCTCAAGCTCCGCGAGCAGACCAGCGAGCCGATCGCGCTGCAGCTGGTGACTGAGGGCACGATTCACGTAGCTCGAAAGCCCTCGGCTGCCGACCGCCTCGCGAGCCTCGGCGACGAGCTCTTCTTCCAGGGTGAGCGAAACCTTCTCCGTTGCCATGCTGAAATCTTACTCCTGGTAGGATTCAGTGGCAATGGAGTCGTTGTCGCTGGCCGGCGACGGACAAGAACCTCTATCGCAGGATCGTCGGGCGTCAGGGCGCTACCCGCTCCACCTTCTCCAGCCAGGGCTCGTGGCGCTTGCCGGTGGCCAGGGTGAGGCGGTAGTAGGGCACCTTTGGAGCGGGGTGCTGTCCCGTCACGGCCTCCTGGCGGCGCGTTTGGTCGAGGATCGGGCGGAGGGCGAGCGGCACGTGGACGCGATCACTTAGGAGCTCCGCGGTGCCATAGAGGATCGGTTTCTTGCTCTCCCCCACAAAGAAGAGCAGGCGGACCTTGGCCGGCAGGATGAGGTAGTGGGCGCGATCCGGGTAGCGCTGCCGTAGCGCCTCGGGGTCGCGGCCGGCGGCGACGTAGAAGAGCCGCGTCCCCATCCTCCGTTCCCAGTCCAGGTCGAGGGCCTGGCTCTGCGTTGCCGCCAGATCGGCATGCTGCTGCTGCTCGACCAGCCAGCGCCGCCAGGCCGGCCCCTCCATCTCGAGGACCACGAAGGCGTCGCGGGGGAGGGCGCGGCGATAGAAGCCGTCCGCCCGGGGACTGTTGAGCGGCATCGAGACGTCGAAGCCCAGGGCGCGCAAGGTCTCCCGGTCGATGCCAGGGGAACCGTCCTCCGACAACCCGTTCGGCCAGTGCGCGGTCAGCTCCAGGGCCATCCCGGAATCGTCGTCGTCCTTGAGGCTCTTCACCAGCGGGCACTCCCGCTCGGTCAGCTCGACCCGCGCATCCGTGCCGCTGCGGTTCCTGGCGACGCCGGTGAGGACCACCGCGTTGGCGAGGACCACGAGAGCGAGGGCCGCGATCAGCCCGAGGCGCCGTCCGCTCACGGCCTGCCCTCGGTGACCTGCGCGGCAGTTAAGGAGCGCAGGCGCTTGAGGCCCCAGAGCGCCCCCGCAGCGGTCGTCCCGATGATGAGGAAGAAGAGGTACTTCGGCATCCAGTCCCACCACCAGTCGTAGAGCTTGGTCCACAGGAAGATGACGAAGAAAGTGCTGCCCACGTTGACCGCGTCTTTGAAGCGCCGGCGGATGCCGAAGGCGATGACGGCGGCGCTGGCGGCGAAGCCCACGACCTGGTAGGAGGATTCGATCGTCTTCTTGGTGAGGGACGTCAGGTAGCTCCCCTCTCCCCAGTTCGCCAGCACGAGGACCGGCAGCAGCAGCGTCAGGAGGCCGAAGATGCGGTAGATCGGCGCGAAGTCGGCGTGGCGGCGGTGCGGTACGAGGAACGGCAGGGCGAAGAGGAGCAGGCCGGCCGGCAGGAAGTTCTCCGGCCGCTCGCCGAAGGAGAGCCAGTAGCCGCCGCCCCAGGTGCCGGTCTTCGCCGACAGCCAGGCGGTGAGCGCCACGATGCCCGCCGCCAGGAGCAGGCGCAGGCCGTAGGCGTAGGCGAGGATCACGGCGAGAGCGCCCCAGACGAGGAAGGCGTTCTCGGAGGGCGTGATCGAGAAGATGACGCCCAGCATCGAGAGGTCGAGGACGAAGCAGGCGAAGGTGACGAGGGCCAGGAGGGCCGCGAAGTAGCCGGTCTTCTCCCGGCGGGCGGCGAAGTGGGTGCCGAGGCAGCCGGCGAGCGGAGCACCGACGAGGATCGCCACCTGCGCCGGGGTGGCGAGGAGCCCCCAGAAGCGGCGGAAGAAGAGGACGGCGCTGGCGGCGAAGGCGAGGGCGCCGAGGAAGGAGGCGACGCGCATCCCCAGCGAGAGCTGCTTCTCCCCTTCGCTGACGTCGACGTCGAAGCGCTCGGCCAGGGTCCGCAGCAGCCCGTCCTGATGGGCGGCGACGCGGGCGCGCTCTTCTGCGGGGAGCGCCAGCACGCCTACGCGCTCGAGCTCGGCCAGCTCGACCCGAAAAGCGGCGATGCGATCCGCCCGCTGCTGCGCCTCCACCCTGGAGCCGGCCCCGCCGGCGTCGATCGCGGTCATGTCGGGGTTCCTGACGAGATCATACGCTCCGCGGGCGCAGTTGTTGCCCCCGGAGGCTTTGGGCTAGAGGCGCTCTAAAACCTGATCAGAGCGGACGGCGTCGATCTCACTTTTCGTGCTTGGCGCGGGTGCGGGCTGCTTTCTTGGCGGCGGCGGAGCGCTCTTCCGGGCCTTTGGTGCGCGCCGCCCGGCGGGCGGCGGCGGAGCGCTCGGCGACCGTGCGCTGCGCGGCGGCGGCGCGCGCCTGCCTGGCGAGCGCCTCCGGCGATGCGGCGGCGCGGCCTTCCTTTTCGAGCGCGGCGCTCGTCGCCCGCGACCGCGTGCGCGAAACGGGTTTCTCCTTGCGGCCCGCCGCCGAGGCGCGCGCAGCGCTCTTGCGGGTCTCCTCCGAGACGGTGCCCTTCTTCGGCGGCGGGAGCTTCACGCCGGCGCGCCGCGCCTTGGAAAGCCCGATGGCGATCGCCTGCTTGGTCGATCGCGCCCCATGCTTGCCCTCCCGGATGTGCTCGATCTCCTCGTGCACGAACTCGCCGGCCTGGGTGCTGGGCGCCTTGCCTTCCCTCTTGTCCTCGCGGGCGCGCTGAATCGTCCCTTTCTCGGGCATCTCGTCTCCTTCTGAAGATCTTCCGTCGTCCGGCAGAAAACCGGCTGCAAACCCCATGCCTTGAAGGGGATCGGAGGGTGAGAGGTCAGCCCGTCTCAGAGCGAGCGCCCCTTGAGCCAGGCCAGCGCGGCGTCGGCCACCTCGCGCCAGCCGCTGTCGACGGTGAGCGAGTGGCCGCGGCCGGGGAACTCCTTGAAGTCCGTCACCGCCGATGACTTCCGGTACAGCTTGACGGTCGATCTGGAGATGGCCGGCGGCACCGTATGGTCCTTGCCGCCGGCGGTCACCAGGAGAGGGCCCCCGCGCAGCATTTTCGGTGTCGACCGCCACCGGCGAATGCGAAGAGAAATTGGCGAAGGCGGCCTCGAAGACTCGTTTCCACCTTCCGGCCGCCGGCGCGCGAGTGAAGAATCACGCCAATTTGGCGCCGTTGCGAGAAATTTTCCTAAATCGGGCCGATGGCCGGTAAATTGGCGCGATGGCCGCCCCGTCTCCGTTTCACGACGCTTTTTACCGTTTAAAACCTCCCGTCTCCGATACGGCGGGTTTTAAACGGAGATGGCGAGCTTTAAACGGAGATGGGAGGCTTTAAACGGAGATGGCGAGCTTTAAACGGAGACGGGGAGCTTTAAACGGAGATGGGAGGTTTTAAACGGAGACGGCGAGTTTTAAACGGAGACGGGAGGTTTTAAACGGATACCGGAGGTTTTAAACGGAGACGGCGGCTATTTTCGAGTCCTCAAAACCCGCGGCGCTGCGAATGCCTTCACGCCCGCCGCAGGTCCGCCAGGAACTTCCGCGCCAGCGCCGCCGTCAGCGTCTCCCTCTGCGCGGCCTGGCAGAACAGCTTGAGCGTCGCCAGGGCTTCGCGCCGCACGCCCTGCGCCTTGAAGATGGGCGCCGTCTCCCGCGCCAGCCGCTTGACCTCGCGGGTGCGGCCGAGGTCGGCGAGCAGCACCGCCAGCTCCAGGGTGACGAGGGCGGCGTCATAGGCGATGGGGCGGGCGATGAACTCCTCGCGCACCTGCCAGAAGGCGGCCAGCGCCTCCTCGATGCGGCCCTGGCCGGCGGCGATGCGGCCCTCCAGCCAGCGCAGGCGCACGAGGCCGAGATCGTTGCCGCGGCGCTCCGCCAGCTCGCGCACCTCCGGGAGCATGGCTTCGGCCTCGGCGTGGCGCCCGAGGAAGCAGAGGTTGACCGGCACATTGAAGCGCTGCGCGAAGAGCAATAGAGGTTCCAGCTCTCCGTCGATCAGGGGCGCGGCTTCCTGGAGCGTTGCGATGGCTCTCTCGTACTCGCCGAGCTCTTCCAGCGTCTTTCCCTTTTTGACCAGAATCCTCGCCACTCCCTGCGGGTAGGGGCAAGCCTTCGCCGCCTCCTCCAAGAGAGCGAGCGCCTGCGGCAGGAGCCGCTGATCCCGGCGGAGCGAGGCCTCGAGATCGAGCACGCGCGAAGGATCGAGCAGGCCCGCGGGGTCGGCCCCGGCAGCGTACAGCCGTCGCGAGGTGAGGAAGGCCTCTCCCGCCCCGGGCAGGTCGCTGCCGACCCGCAGGGCGTTGCCCACGTGCGCCCAAGAGCGGCCCTCGAGCAGGGAGCGCTCCTTGGAAGGACGCCGGCGGCCATGGAGGCCGAACCGGGCGGCCTCCACGAAAGGAGTTGCTCATGACTCGTCTTCCGATCCGCCAGAGGACCGCCGCCCTCCTCCTCGGAGCCCTGCTGGTGACACCCCTGGTTGCCGCCGGGGAGAGCCGCTCCCATGGCGGTTCCGCCAGTCCGAGGGCGGCCTCGCTGACGTCGTTGGACTTCCTGGCTCGGCTCTGGAGCGGCCTCACGAGCCTGTGGGCCGAGGAGGGGTGCTCGATCGATCCCGACGGCGGGCACTGCAAGCCCGGCCAGGCGACACCCCCCGGGAACGGCACGCCGGGCTCGCTCACCAACGCCCGCGCCCAGGAGGGGTGCTCCATCGACCCGAACGGGGGCTGCGCGGGAAAGCCCGGCGCCAATTCGCTCTTTGTGCCGTTCGGCGCGGGCTGCTCGATCGACCCCAGCGGCGGTGGCTGCGGGGGGAGGTAAACGGCGGCTCCCGTGTTTGTGTAGGGGAGGGGCTTGTCCCCTCCCGGGTGGGCGGAAGTACCCTTCGGGAGCTTCGAGCCGTGAG
>DATNKQ010000170.1:0-3428 GCA_035603315.1 Thermoanaerobaculia bacterium | reverse complement strand
GAGGGCCGCCACTCGCGGGTCGTCCGGCCGCAGCCGCTCCGCGGCCAGGGCCGCTTGGCGGGCGCGCTCGCGGTCTCCCAAGACGAGCAGGTCCAGAGCCGCCTGGTACTCCGGTACCCCCACGTCCTTGTCGTCGACCGTGAAGTCGCTGCCGGTCCCGACGAGCGGCGCCAGGGCTCGCAGAGCGTCGGCCGGGCGCCCCTGGCGGGCAAGGGCCAGCCCGGCGCGGAAACAGAGCGCGCTCTCGGCGAGCGCCGGCCGCAGGGCGCGCCCGTCCTCTATGGCGGCGAGGCTGGCGCCCCAGGAGGGTGGGGCTGTCCCCAGGAGCTCGTCCCAGCCGAGCTGATCGAGGAGGGCCGTGCGGGCCGTGGCCTGAGCCAGGCAGAGGGCCGCTAAGACGCCCAGCAGGAGACCCCCCAGCGGCCGGAGCCCGACCCGCAGCCGGCCGCCGGCGAGGTCGGCGGCGAGGACCGGTCCGGCGACCCAGAGCGCCAGGGCGAGCGGCAGGCGCTGCCGCGCCGAGGCGTAGAGGCCGACCTGCACGGCGGCCGCCAGCAGAGCGACGGCGAGCGGCCCGGCGAGCTCGCGCAGGCGCTCGCGGCAGGCGAGCGGCACCCAGGGGAGGGCGAGGAGGAGGAGGGCGAAGCCCCACGGCAGCCGCGGGCGCAGGCGCCGCTCCAGCTGCTCGGCGTTGACGAGGTCGTGCCCTTCGTAGGGCATGAGCGACATCGCCGCCTTGCGGCCGAAGCGCCGCGCGGCCTGGAGCGGCCACGCCGCCATCGCCTCCAGGGCGAGGCCGCTCCAGTAGCGGTTAGCGGCCGGCGGGCGCAGCGCCGGCAGCGGCCTGCTGGTGGCGGCGGCGGCGATCCGTCGGTAGGCCACGTGCCCGTAGTCGAAGGCCTCGCGATGGGCCCGCTCGAGCTCGATGACGGCGGGCGGAGCGAAGCGCGCGAGGCCGGTGGCGCCGGGGCCGTTGCCCTCGTAGAAGACGGCGCCCGGATTCATCAGCGTCGGGAAGCCGGCGGCGAGCGAGCGAGCCACGGCGAGCGGCCCAACGACGGCGGCGGTCACCACCAGGCACGTCCCCCAGGCCCATCGACGGGCGCTCCGGCGGTTCTCGCCGCCTTCCGACCGCGCTCCCGAGGCGATCCACAGCGCCCAGACCGGGGCGAGCAGGAGGTGCTGCGGGCGCGCCAGCCCCGCCGCCGCCAGCGCCGCGAAGGCGAGGACCGCGAACCCCGGCTGCAGTCGCTCGCGGGCGAGGAGGCCCATCAGAATCGCCAGGGCGAGACAGAAGAGGATGAGGGTCTCGGGCTCGTGGATGCCGCAATAGACGAGGAAGGGGCGATAGGAGGCGACGCCGAGGCCGGCGAGGAGGCCCCATCCCGGGCCGGCCAGGAGCGCCGCGGCGAGCGCCACCGCGCCCGCCGTGCCGGCGTGGAGAAAGCCGTGGAGGACGAGGAGCGGGCGGTAGCCGGGAGCCAGCGCGCCGACGGCGCGGGTGAGCCCGAGATAGAGCGGGCTGTAGTCGAGGAGCCGCTCCGCCTGCTCGGCGGCCGGGGCCGCCGCCGCCGCCAGGTACTTGGGGAAGATCGACGGCGGGTGGGTGACGCCGGCGAGAACGAAGGCTACCGCCAGGGCGGCGGCGAAGGAGACGAGGGCGGCGGCGAAGGCGGAGCGGTCAAGGCGGCGGCGAGCACCCCCATTCTCCGTCTGCTCCAAGGTGACCTGTCTACAGCGCGGGCTCGCTGCCGGTCAGGCGGCGGAAGGCCTCGAGGTAGCGCTCGTGGGTGCCGCGCACGACCTCGGCCGGCAGCTCGGGCGGCGGCGATTGGTGATCCCATCCCGACTCGTCGAGCCAGTTCCGCACGTACTGCTTGTCGAAGGAGACCGGCTCCTCGCCGGGGTGCCAGTGGGCGACGTCCCAGTAGCGCGAGGAATCGGGGGTCAGCACCTCGTCGATCAGCAGCAGGTCGCCGCCGGCCATCCCGAACTCGAACTTGGTATCGGCGAGGATGAGGTCGCGCTCGGAGGCGCGCGCCGCGCCGCGGCGGTAGAGGTCGAGGGTGAGCTCGCGCAGCCGCCAGGCGAGCTCGCGGCCGGCGCCCCGCTCGACGGTTTCGAAGCTGACGTTCTCGTCGTGACCGGCCTCCGCCTTGGTCGCCGGGGTGAAGATCGGCTCCGGCAGGCGGCTGGCGCGCTCGAGGCCGGGCGGGATGGCGATGCCGCAGATGCGGGCGCTCTCGCGGTACTCGCGGAAGCCGCTTCCCGCCAGGTAGCCGCGGGCGACGCACTCGAAGGGGATCACCGCGGCCTTGCGCGCCAGGACGGAGCGGCCGGCGAGGAGGTGGCGGTGGGGCGCCAGGGCGGCGGGGAAGTCCGCCGGATCGGTCGCCAGCAGGTGATGCCGCACCGAGCCGGAGAGCAGGGCGAACCAGAAGTTCGAGAGCTGGTTCAAGATCTTGCCCTTCCCCGGGATGCCGGGGCGGAGCACGTGGTCGTAGGCCGAGAGGCGGTCCGTCGCCACGATGAGCAGGACCTCGCCCAAGTCGTAGACGTCGCGCACCTTGCCGCGGCGGGGCGGCGGCAAACCCGCCAGGTCGGTCTGCCAGAGCGGCGCGTCCATCGGCGCAGTCTACGCCAAGCCGGCGGCGGTCCGGGCGCGCGAGAACTCGCGATCGACGGCGCCGACCAGGCCGCCGTCGACCCGCGTCTGCTCGCCCACCGGCGGCCGCGGGGCGAAGCCGGCGCCGTCGACGATCTCGTAGACGGGGAGCTTCTCGAGCCCCTTCAGGTGAGCCATGCCGAGCTTGCGGATGCCCACCAAGAGCGGCTCGCCGGCGTCGCCGAGCTCCAGGGCGACGTAGCCGCGGCCACTGTCCCGCACCGTGTAGAGGAGGCAGGGCGCCAGCTCCGCCTCCAGCTGGGCCACGTAGAGGCCGGTCGCCACCAGGCCGCGGTTGACGAGGTTGCCGTTGCGGTCGATGTAGGCGTGGAACGGCCGCTGCTCCTCGATCTTGTCGACCAGGTCGACGTTGCTCTGGCCGATGGGGGCGAAGAAGCGCTGCACCGTCGATTCGGGATAGCCCTGGTTGATCAGCATGTTCTTGACCTCCTCGATCTCGCGCGTCGCCTTGCCCGTCGCCAGCCGCGAGAGCTCGACCAGGCCGTGGCCGAAGAACTCGTAGCGCTCGCCCTCCTCGGGGATGCCGCCGCCCATGGGGATGAGGCGGTAGTGGCCGTAGTTGAGGGCGATGCGCAGGCCGCGGTCGAAGGGGAAGCCGGCGGCGAGCGCCTCCTGGTAGTAGCGCTGCAGGTGGATGGCGCAGACCAGCAGGTTCGCCGCCTCGCGGCTGGAGTAGAAGGCGCCGTCGCCCAGGTACTTCTCGAGCTTCGCCCGCCGCGACAGGGCGAGCCGGTTCACCCGC
>DATNKQ010000158.1:0-13970 GCA_035603315.1 Thermoanaerobaculia bacterium | reverse complement strand
GGCGACGGGTCACCGACGATGTCGCCGGCGGCACGGCCCACGCCGAGAGCGGGCTCGCCTGGTCGCCGGACGGCAAGCAGCTCGCCTTCCTGTCGGACGCCGCCCGCAAGGGCCAGCTCCAGCTCTATGTCGCCCAGGTCGCAGACGTCGCGGACGCCGCCGGCACCGGCGGCGGTCCCCCCTGCAAGCTGACGGACCTCGCCGGCTTCCTCGCCTCACCCCGCTGGTCTCCCGACGGCAGGCTGCTGGCCCTCCTCTTCACCGAGGGAGCGGCCCGGGCGGCCGGGCCGCTCGAGCCCGTGGTGCTGAGCGGAGTGGTCGGCGAGCAGGTCCAGGCGCAGCGGCTGACCACGGTCGATCCGGCCGCGGGCGGCGTGCGGCAGCTCTCGCCGGCCGATCTGTATGTGTACGAGTACGACTGGTCACCCGACGGCGAGAGCTTCGCGGTCACCGCGGCGCACGGACCGGGCGACGACGGCTGGTTCACCGCCGGGCTCTACACGATCTCCCGCGCCTCCAGCGAGGTGCGGTCGGTCGCCCGGCCGGCGATGCAGATCGCCGTGCCCCGCTGGTCGCCCGACGGCCGGGCGATCGCCTTCATCGGCGGGCTGATGACCGACCAGGGGATGACCGGCGGCGACATCTACACCGTGCCGGCGGCGGGTGGCGAGCCGCGCAACCTGACGCCAGGGATGAAGGCGTCGGCGACCTGGCTCACCTGGCCGGCAGCCGACCGCATCCTGTTCACCGAGCTCGAGGACGGCGAGGCCGGCATCGCCAGGATCGATCCGGCGGGCGGCGACGGGAAGACGACGGCGGCGATCGTGACCTCCCTGTGGAGGAGTCCCGAGACGATCCTCGCCGGCGAGGGGGCCCTGAGCCTCGCCCGCGACGGCGAGACCGCCGCCGTCATCCGCCACTCGTTTCGCGCGCCGCCCGAGGTATGGGCCGGGCCGATCGGCGGCTGGCGGCAGGTGACCTCCGCCAACCGCGGCGTGCAGCCGATCTGGGGGAAGGTCGAGAGCCGGCACTGGATGAGCGACGGCCAGCGCGTGCAGGGCTGGCTGATCTACCCCCGCGACTTCGATCCCCACCGGCGGTACCCGCTGGTCGTCTGGCCGCACGGCGGCCCGGCGCAGATGAAGAGGTCGTTCTGGCCGCTGATGTTCTTCGACCTGACGATCCTGTCGAGCCGCGGTTACTTCGTCCTCTTCCCCAACCCCCGCGGCAGCTACGGCTGGGGGGAGGCGTTCACGCGGGCCAACACCAGGGACCTCGGGCACGGCGACCTGCGCGACATCCTGGCGGGGGTGGACGAGGTGGTGAGGACGCTGCCGGTCGACGACCAGCGCATCGGCCTCGCCGGCTGGAGCTACGGCGGCTACATGACCATGTGGGCGGTGACCCAGACTCGGCGCTTCCGCGCCGCCGTCGCCGGCGCTGGCATCGCGAACTGGCAGAGCTACTCCGGGCAGAGCTCGATCACGCATTGGGTGCTGCCGTACTTCGGCGCCTCGGTCTACGACGATCCGGCGGCCTACGCCCGCAGCTCGCCGATCGAGTTCATCAAGAAGGTCGCGACGCCGACGCTCGTCCTGGTGGGCGAGTACGACGGCGAGTGCCCCGCGCCCCAGGCGTACGAGTTCTGGCGCGCCCTGAAAGCCCTGGGCGTGGAGACCCAGCTCGTGGTCTATCCCGGCGAAGGCCACGACCTCGCCCGGCCCGAGCACCGGCGGGACGCCCTGCGCCGGGCGATCGCCTGGCTCGACCGCCACCTGCTGGCGGCGGAGCCGGCGGGCGATGTCTCAGGTAAAACGGCGGGCAAGACGGCCGCAGAGCGCCCGTAGGCGTCCGCCCGTACGATCAGCGCCCAGCCGGCGCCCTCACCTCACCACAGCCAGGCGTAGCCGATCTTGAGGAAGAAGGCCCGGTTGCGCTGGATGAGGTCGACCGTCTCGTCCCCCTCGAGGGTGTCCGAGTAGCCCACCAAGAGGACGGTCCGCGGGTTGACCTTGTAGGAGAACAGGAACTGGGAGAGGAGGCTCTTCTCCCGCGCCGGGAGCTCGATGCCGGGGTTGTAGAGCGCGAGATTCCGCCCCACGTCCCGGTATTGCACGATCGCCCGGAAGAAGGTCCGCGCGGTCAGGTTGTAGCGCAGGGTGGCCTGGAACAGGTTGACCCGCAGAAACTGGTCGCCGTGGACGTAGAAGGCCTGCCAGGTGTGGTCGACCTCGCCGGAGAATTTGCGGCCGAGCTTGAATTCGATCCTCGGCTCCAGCAGGTCGAAGTGGGTCTGGCGGGAGTTGACGACGTCGATGATCTGGCCGCCACGGATGAAGAGCGAGAGGCCGAGATCGCCGGTCGGCTGTATGCTGACCAGCAGGTCGCGCCGGAAGTCTTTGTACTCGACGCCCTGGAAGGTCTCCCAGTTCGGCAGGATGCGGAGCCGGGCAGAGCTCTGCAGCGGGCCCTCGTAGGTGAGGAAGAGGAGCGTCTTCTCGTTGAGCAGATGCCCCTCCTGCGTCTCGTTCCGGCTGGCGTTGAGGTTGACGATGAAGCGGCTGTACCAGCCTCCGGGCTCGCCCCAGAAGGTGCGCTGCACCTCCCACCCGGCCTCGCGGAAATTGACCTGCGGGACGAAGCCGCTGTCGGCGCGGAATCCCGTGCTGCGGGAGTCGTAGGAGGCGTCCGCCAGCCAGTCGCGCGTGGAGTGGATGTAGGCCACCTGCCACATGTTGCCGCCGAAGCTGCCCAGGGGCTGGCCGTTGTCGCGGGCGACCGCCTCAGGGTAATCGGTCCTGGAAGTCAGGTACTGGAAGCGGAACGTGTTGGCGGCGCTCGGCCGCAGGTTGCCGTCGAGGCCGACGACGTGGTTGAAGTAATCGGTCGACTGGCGGCCGGTGTAGAGGAACCCCAGGGTGGAGGTCTGGCCGACGTCCCGCCGATAGCGCACCACCGCGCTCGTCACGTCCTCTTCGAGCGAGGTGGCGCCGGAACCCTCGGGGCCGGGGAAGATCAGGTTGTTGATGCGGTCCTGGGCGACGAACATGCCGAAGGCGTTGGGGCCTTCCTTGCCGGTCAGCTTGAGCCCGGCCTTGGGGTCGGCGACGGTGCGCGTGAAGACGATCGGATAGAGGGTGGTGAAGTAGTCGGCGCCCTCCAGGAAGAAGGGACGCTTCTCGGGGAAAAACAGGGCGAAGGTCTCGTTGACGTTGAGCTGCGCGGCGTCGGCCTCGACCTGGGAGAAGTCGGGGTTCACGGTGGCGCTGAGCGTCACGTTGGGGGTGATCCCCCAGCGGGTCGACAGGCCCAGCTTGACCTTCGCGGACCCGTTCTCGATCGGGGAGGTCAGGTCCGGCCGCTCGTCGGTGCGCTGCGCCGTGACGGTGGGGACCACCTCCAGGTTGTGCCCGGTGTCGATCTGCCGGAAGCCGGTCAAGGTGTCGAACTGGCAGACGAGACAGGTCTGGCCGCGGTCGTTGTAGCTCGAGCGTAGCTCATGGATCACCGACCGGGGATAGCTCCGCGAGGCGAGGAAGCCCCAGGCCTGCGCCTGCGCGCCGCGGGGGAAACGGAGCTGCTTGAAGGGGACGGCGACCTCGACCACGTAGCCGTCGGCGGTGATCCGCCCCGCCGCGTCCCAGATGGCGTCCCATGAGAAGTCCTCCGAGCCGTCGGTGTCGCTGACCGTCGCGTCCGTCTGCACGCCGAGGGGGTTGATCCGGAACTCGAAAGCGCGGCGCCGGTCGTTGAAGGTGTCGATGTAGAAACCGACCGTGTCGTCGAGGAAGGCCGTCGGATCGCGGTCGGCGAGATGGGCGCGGATGTGGGCCGGCTCGGGGTCGTGGGCGCGGAAGGCGACGTAGAGGTACTCGCTGTCGAAAGTGACCAGGCATTCCGTCTTGACCAGGGGCTCGGCGTTGTAGCTCGGGAACCACTCCCGGGTGAGCGGGATCACGGTGGCGGTCGCCCAGGCCGCTTCATCGAGGACGCCGTCCACCCGGATCGGGGACGTGGCGGGCTCCACGGAGAAATGGTTCCGGGGCGGCAGCGCGCCGGTCGCCGTCTGCCCGGCGGCGGCGGCGGGGGGCGGGGGCGGCGGCTGGGCGGATGCCCCGGGCACCGAGACAAAGGCCAGGGCCGCCGCGGCGAGCGCCGCCAGCCAGCGGGCCAGCTCGCGCCGCGGCTTTCGCTCGGCAAAGATCGAGAGTCCCGGGCCCATTTTCCGGTCCGTCATACACTCCCTCCAGTGGGGCGTCCGACCGGGTCGTCCCCGCGCCGGGTCCAGACAAGTCGAGATTTCGAGTGTATCATCGGCTATGAATCTATGGAGAGCTCACCCCTGCTGCTAAAGCCTTCAAGCCTGGGGTCGAAACGGGGAGCCGGCCTCTCCATCGTCCTCCTTGCAGCGGGCCTCGCGGCGTGCGCGACCGCGCCGCGACCAAGGACGCCGGCGCCGGTCCCGCCGGCTGCGCCACCGCCGCCCCCCACCCTCGAGCTCGTCCCCTGCCAGCTTCCCGGCCTCGAGCGCGCGGCGCGTTGCGGCACGCTCGAGGTGTTCGAGAACCGTGCGACCCGGCAGGGGCGGAAGATCGGCATCCGGGTGGCGGTGCTCCCAGCCGCCGGTGCCACGCCGGCCGCGGACCCGTTCTTCTTCCTCGCCGGCGGCCCGGGCCAGGGGGGGATCGCCCTGGCCAAGCCGCTGTCCGAGATCTTTGGCGACGTGCTCCGCGAGCGCGACTTCGTGCTGGTCGACCAGCGGGGGACCGGCGGCTCGCACCCGCTCCACTGCCCCCTGCCCGGCAGCGACGAGGACCCGCAGAGTTATCTCGGCGACCTGCTGCCGGTCGACGCGCTGCGCGACTGCCTGGCGCGGCTCGACGCCGACCCTCGGCTCTACACGACGCCCATCGCCATGGACGACCTCGACGACGTCCGGGCCGCCCTCGGCTACGGGCGCATCAACCTCTACGGCCTCTCGTATGGCTCGCGGGCGGCGCTGGTCTACATGCGCCGCCATCCCACGCGGGTGCGCAGCGTCCTCTTGCGCGGCATCGTCCCCACCGATATGAAGACGCCTCTGTACTACGCCCGCGACACCCAGCGCGCCCTCGACCTGCTGTTCGCGGACTGCGAGGCCGACCCGGCCTGCCACGGCGCGTACCCGGACCTGCGGCGCGCCTTCGCCGCCGTCGAGGAGCGCCTCGGGAAGGGGCCGGTGACCGTCGAGCTCAAGCCCGCGAAGGACCGCCCGCCGTTTCGCCTCCAGCTCTCGCTGGACAACTTCAACGAAGCGATCCGCCTGCGGCTGTACGACGAGGGGTCGAGCCAGCTGCCGCAGGTCATCCAGCAGGCGTTCGCCGGGGACTTCGCGCCGGCCGCGCTGGGGGTCTTGGGCCAGCGGCGGGCCGCGGCCCGCGGCACCATCCTGAGCGTCGGCGTCTTCCTCGCCGTCACCTGCACCGAGGACGTCCCCTTCATCGATGCCGCCGCCGCCCAGCGGGCGGCCAAGGGGAGTTTCCTGGGGACCTACCGGGTCGACCAGCAGGTCAAGGCCTGCGCGGTGTGGCCGCGCGGCGAGCTCCCCGCCGGCTACACCGGCGCCGTCCGTTCGGCGATCCCGACCCTGGTGATTTCCGGCTATCGTGACCCGGCCACGCCGCCGGTCTGGGGAGAGCAGGTCGCCGGCCAGCTGTCGCACGGCCGGCACCTCGTCCTCGCGCAAGGGGCCCACGGCCCGCCGGATCCCTGCCTCGCCCGGATCATGAGCGACTTCGTCCGCCGCGGCACCGCGGACGGGCTCGACACTTCGTGCACGGCCCAGGCGCGGCGGGCGCCCTTCGTCCTGCCGGCGGCGAAACCGTGACGATTCCCAGTGATCCAGGATCTGCCCCGGGCGACTGCCTCGCTGCGATCAGCGCCTCCTCGTCGTCGAACCAGAGCTCGACCAGACCGTCGAAGGCCGGCTCATGGGCGTCGCCGGGGACCCGCACCATGGCGCTTTGCACCAGCCTTCGCAGGCCGGGGATCCGCGCTCAGATGGGGCCGTGCACTTCGTGCCAGTAGCGGCGGAACTCTTCCGGCGTCAGGTCAGGCCGGCGGGAGATGCAGTAGACGAGCTTGAGCATGGCCTCTCTCGAGGGCACTACTCTCCGATGGTTCACCAACGGCCGCCTACTGGACTTCCAGCACGGACAGGATGTTGCCCGCGGGATCTTTGAACCAGGCGATCGTCGGACCCTGGCCTCTCGCAATTCCCTTCTCGTCGGTCTTGAGGTCGGGCAGGTCGTATTGCTCGAACTTCACGCCGCGCCCCGTCAACTCGCTCACGGCGTCGTCGACGCTCTTCACGGGGAAGTTGAGGACGGTGAAGCTCGCCGGCGAGTGGTTGGGCTTGGGGTAGATGAGCACCGTGCCGCCGCCGGCAAGCTTCAGCGTCAGCATGCCGTTGTCCTCGGAGACGTCCAGCCCGAGGGTTTGGCCGTAGAAGTCCTTCTCCTTTGGAATGTCCCCTGCCGAGAAACCGGAAAACGCTTTCGAGTCTCTGAACATTGCTCGCTCCCTTCTGGGTGAACGTCCGCCCGTCCTCGAACCCCCGCAAGGGAGGTGCCAATGAGGCTTCGAGACATCGTCTACCCAACCGCTTTCTCCGCCGCCGTCAGCAGCCGCAGGAAGTTCTCGCCCAGGATGAGGCGCACGCCGGAGCGGTCGATGCCGCGGTCGAGAAGCGCCGCCGTCAGGTCGGGGAAGCGGGCGACGTCCTCGAAGCCCTCCAGCGTCTCGGGGATGCCGTCGAAGTCGGTGCCGATGCCGACGTGCTCCTCCCCCGCTATCTCGACGAGATGCAGGAGGTGGTCGACGTAGGCGGAGAGGGGAACCGGCGGCAGCGGATGGGCCGCCATCAGGCGCTGGATGTCCTGGTGGAGGATCTGCGGCTGGCGGAGGTAGGCCTCCTCCATGGCGGCGAGGGTCGGGCCGATCTCCTCCAGCCGCTTCTTGTTGGCGAGGCTGGCCGCTGGGCCGATGAAGGCCGGGTAGGTGTTCGCCATCACCACCCCGCCGCGGCGCGCGATCTCACGGATGAGATCGTCCGGGAGGTTCCGCGGGTGGTCGCAGAGGGCGCGCGCCGAGCTGTGGCTGGCGACGGGAGGCACGGCCGAGACGTCGAGGACCTGCGCCACCGCGGCGTCCGAGACGTGCGAGACGTCGGGCAGGATGCCGAGCCCGTTCATGGCCCGCACCAGGCGCACGCCTTGAGGCGCCAGGCCGCCGTGGACGGCGTCGTCGGTCGAGGCGTCGCACCACTCGTGGGTGCCGACGTGGGTGAGGGTGACGTAGCGCACGCCCATCCGCGCGCACTCCTCGAGGGCGCCCGGCACCGAGAGCGGCCGGCCGTTCTCGAGCCCGAAGACGACCGCGACGGCGCCGCGCGCCGCCACCCGCCGCACCGCCTCGGCGGAGTCCGCCCTCTCGAGGCCGTCGCGGAGCTGCTCGATCGACAGCCGATAGAGCTCGCGCGCGTGGTCCCAGCCCTCCCGGGGAGAGAGCGAGGCGGGGACGTAGAGGGCGAAGACGAGCGCGTCGACGCCGCCCTCGCGCAGCCGCGGCAGGTCGATGTGGCGGTCCGCCAACCGCTCCCGCAGGTCGGCGGGCGACTCCCACAGGCGGTTGGGGACGTCGGTGTGGCCGTCGAAGACCAGGCAGTCGTCGTGGAAGCTCATGCGCGGGCAGTGTACCCCGCCGCCAAGGGCGCAAGGCGGGAATTTTTGGCCGCAAGAATTTGCTATGGAGGGTCGTAGCCGAACCGAGCTTCGACCGGGAGCCCCTTGTCAAGAACGCCGACATCGGCTAGCCTTCCACGTTCTTGCATACCATCCGGGCTCTTCCATTTCCTCGAGAGAGAAGGACGGCGATCGTGAAGAAAGACATCCATCCCAAGCTGCACAAGGTGACCGTGACCTGCGCCTGCGGCAACTCGTTCGAGACCCACTCGACCAGGGACGAGCTGCGGCTGGAGATCTGCAGCGCCTGCCACCCCTTCTTCACCGGCAAGCAGAAGCTGCTCGACACCGCCGGCCGCATCGAGCGCTTCCAGCGCCGGTACGGCAAGACCGCGTAAGGCCCCGGCTGGAGCCGGCTCCACTTCTCGAGCCGGCTCCCCAGCGTGCCCCGGCTCGCCGCGGATTCCGGCCGTGCCCGCAAGGATGCAGACGATGTCCTCCAACCCGACTCCAGAGACGTCCCCGGCGCCCGATCAGGAGCTCCTGGTCGGCGGCCAGGCGCTTATCGAGGGGGTGATGATGCGCGCCCCCGGCGCCTACGGCATCGCCGTGCGGCGGGCGGACGGCGGCATCGCTCTCGAGCGCGGCAAGGTGCCGAGCCTGGCGGCGCGCTACCCGGCCGTCAAGCTGCCCGTGCTGCGCGGCATCGCCGTCCTCTTCCAGTCGCTCGCCATCGGCATCCGGGCCTTGAACTTCTCCGCCGCCAAGGCGGTCGAGGGGATCGACGCCGCGAAGGGAAACGAGGGCGGCGACGGCAAGGCCCCCGAGCAGGACATGTCGAGCTGGGCCATCGCCGGCTCGATGGTCATGGGTCTGGGGTTCGGCATCCTCTTCTTCCTGCTCCTCCCCCTGTGGCTGACCAAGCTCGCCGACGACCTCTTCCGCTCCTTGGGCCGCGGCCCCATGTCGTCGCTCGGCTTCAACCTCTTCGACGGCGTCCTGCGCGGCCTCTTCTTCGTCGGCTACGTCTTCGTCATCTCGCGCTTCAAGGATATCCATCGCGTCTTCATGTACCACGGCGCCGAGCACAAAGTCGTCTGGAACCACGAGGCGAAGCTGCCGCTCACGGTCGCCAACGCGCGTTCGATGAGCCGCCTCCATCCGCGCTGCGGCACGAGCTTCCTCCTCTTCGTCCTCCTGGTGTCGATCCTGCTCTTCGCCTTCATCCCCAAGACCGCCCCCTTCCTGCTGAAGTTCGGCGGCCGGCTGCTGCTGGTGCCGCTGATCGCCGGGATCTCCTACGAGGTGCTGCGGCTGACCGCCAAGAAGCGGGCGGCGCCGCTCTTCGCCGCCATGGTCTGGCCAGGCCTCATGCTGCAGAAGATCACCACCCAGGAGCCCAGCGACGACATGTTGGAGGTGGCGATTGCCGCGCTCGAGGAGGCGCTCCGCGCCGACGGGCGCCTGGCCGAGGCGCCGGCCGCGCTCGCCCCGCCGGCCGAGGTCTCCGCCGCCGCTGTCGGCGCCGGCGCCTGAGGCGGCTCGGCGGCCGGGAGGCCCGGACAAGCCCGGGTAGGAAGCCATGATCGAGAAACTCGCCCAGCTGGAAAAGACCCACGAGGAGCTGACCGCCAAGCTCCTCGATCCGGCCATCCACGCCGACCGCAAGGCCTTCACCGAGACCAGCCGGACGCTGTCCGAGATCGGTCCCGTCGTCGAGCTCTACCGCGAGCAGAAGCGCGTCCTCCGCCAGCTTCAGGAGACCGAGGAGATGCTCGCCGGCATGGCGAAGGACGACGACCTCCTGGGGATGGCGGAAGAGGAGCGCGGGCGGCTCCTCGCGCGGTCGCGGGAGATCGAGGAGGCGCTCAAGAAGGAGCTTACCCCCAAGGACCCCAACGACAGCCGGAACGTCGTCCTCGAGATCCGCGCCGGCACCGGCGGCGACGAGGCCAGCCTCTTCGCGGCCGAGCTCTTCCGCATGTACACCCGCTACGCCGAGCAGCAGGGGTGGCGGGTCGAGATCATCGACCTCTCGGAGTCGTCGGTCGGCGGCGTCAAGGAGGTGTCGGCGATCGTCGAGGGGAAGGGCGCCTACAGCCGCCTCAAGTACGAGGGGGGCGTCCATCGGGTCCAGCGGGTGCCGGAGACCGAGGCCTCGGGCCGTATCCACACCTCGGCGGTGACCGTCGCCGTCCTGCCGGAGGCCGAGGACGTCGAGGTCGAGGTCGACGAGAAGGACCTGCGGATCGACCGCTTCTGCTCCTCGGGTCCCGGCGGCCAGGGGGTGAACACCACCTACTCGGCCGTCCGCCTGACCCACCTGCCGACCGGCATCGTGGTGAGCTGCCAGGACGAGCGCAGCCAGATCAAGAACAAGGCCAAGGCGCTGCGCGTCTTGAAGGCCCGTCTGCTGGAGATCGAGCGCGAGAAGGCGGAGTCGGCGGTCGTCGAGGAGCGCCGCCGCATGGTCGGCAGCGGCGACCGTTCCGAGAAGATCCGCACCTACAACTTCCCCCAGAGCCGGGTGACCGATCACCGCATCGGCCTCTCCCTCCATCAGCTCCCGGTAGTCCTCGAGGGCCACCTCGACCCGCTGATCGAGCCGCTGGTCGCCCACTATCAGGCGCAGAAGATGGAAGACGCCGCCCGCGGCCACTGAGGTTCGGCGGTGGCTCCAATGGGCCTCGGCTTCGCTCCTTCGGGGGCGCGCCGGGATCGCTCTGCTCCTGCGAGGGTTGGACGCAGGCGCTGCCAGTCGCTGCGCGAGGCCCATTGGAGCCACCGGTAGCCGTTGAGGTGTGACTCTATTCCTGCTTCAGCACCGTCGACGGATCGAGGCCGGCCGCCCGGCGCGCCGGCAGATAGCAGGCGAGGAGCGCCACCGCCAGGAACGCCGGCGGCACCAGCGCGTAGGTGAGCGGGTCGGCGCTCTCTATTCCATACAACAGACCCGAGAGGAAGCCGGAGAGCGCGCGGGCGCCGGCGAGGCCGACGCCCAGGCCCACGAGGGTGAGCGAGAGGCCGCGCCGGATGACCATCCGGAAGAGGTCGCCCCGCCCGGCGCCGAGCGCCATCCGCACCCCCAGCTCGGGCGCGCGCCGGCTCACCAGGTAGGAGAGCATGCCGTAGATCCCCACCGCCGCGAGCGCCAGGGCGAGCCCGGCGAAGAGCCCCAGGAGCACGGTGTTGAACCGCGAGCGGGCGAAGAGCAGGCCGCCCGCGAGCCGCTGCTCCATGGCCTGCAGCTTGACGGCCGGGATCTCGCGGTCCAGCTCCCGCAGGGCCGCCCGCACTCCCGCCGCCGCCTGCCGAGGATCTCCGGCCGTGCGCACGGCGAGCGTCATCGCCCGCAGGAAGCCGGCCGGCACGGGCGCCTGGGCGTGGGCGACGTAGAAGACCGGCTCCGGCCGCGGCGCGGCGCGCGGGATGAGCTGGTCGCGGACGACGCCGACGATCTCGTACTCCTCGTGGTTGAAGCGCACGCGCCGGCCCAAGGGATCGCCGCCCGAGAGGAAGCGGCGGGCGGCGCTCTCGCTGGCGATCATCACCCGCCGGCTCCCGGAGCGGTCGGCGGCGGTGAAGGGCCGCCCGCGCAGGACCGGCGTCCCCATGGCGGCGAAGTAGCCCGGCGTGACGACCTGCCATCCGGCCGCGTCCTCGGGTGCCGGCTGCCGTCCGTCGACGGCGGGCGAGAAACCCCACGGCTCCTCCGGCGGGATCTCCTTGGCGGCCCCGGCCGCCACCACGCCCGGCAGGCCGCCGATCCGCTCCAGCAGCTGCGAGTAGAAAGCGGCGGCGCTGCCGGCCGCCGGATAGCGGGCGGCCGGCAGCGCGACCTCCAGCGTCAGCAGCCGGCGCGGCTCGAAGCCGGGGTCGGCGGTCGCCAGGCGCAGGAAGCCGCGCCCCAGGAGGGCGGCGCCGACGAGGAGCACGAAGGCGAGGGCGACCTGGGGGATCACCAGGAGGTCGGGCGCGCCGCGCCGGCCCGCGCGTGCTGCCCCGGACCGTGACCGCAGGGAAGCCGCGAGATCGACCCGCGAGGCCAAGAGAGCGGGAGCGAGGCCAGCCGCCAATCCGGTGAGGAGGGTGAGGACGAGGGCGAAGCCGCAGGCTCCCGCGTCGATGCCCAACGCGAGATCGCGCGGGAGGTAGACGCCACGGGCGTCGGGGAGGAGGCGGAGGGCGAGGGCGGCGAGCGCCAGCCCGAGGGCGCCGCCCAGGGCGGAGAGGAGGAGGCTCTCGACGAGCAGCAGGCGCAGGAGCCGGCGCCAGCCCGCCCCCAGGGCGGCGCGGACGACGATCTCGCGCTCCCGCGAGACGGCGCGGACGCGCTCCAGGCCGGCCACGTTGGCGCAGGCGATGAGGAGGAGGAAGCCGACGGCGCCCAGGAGCACGGCGAGCGCCGCCGGAGCCGCGCCGGCGAAGACCTGCCGCAGCGGCAGGAGGCTCGCCTGCAGATCCTCGTTGGTGGCCGGGAACTGGCGGGCGAGGCGGGCGCTGACGGCCTCCAGCTCGGCCCGCGCCTGCCGCAGGCGGACGCCCGGCCGCAGGCGGCCGATGGCGCCCAGCGAGCCCGACTCGCGATCGGACGCGGCCGCCGGACCGAAGACGAGGGGGACGAGGAGGTCGGGCGAGCCGCCGATGATGCGGAAGCCGGCCGGCAGGACGCCCACCACCGCGTAGAGCTCGCCGCCGAGCCGGAGGCGCCGGCCGACGACGGCGGGGTCGGCGCCGAAGCGGCGGCGCCAGAAGCCGTCGGCGAGCACCACGGCGCGCTCGGCGGTCGCGCCGTACTCGTCGCGGGTGAACAGGCGGCCGCGGGCGGCGCGGACCCCCAGGGCCTCCAGGAGCCCTTCCGAGACGAGGTGACGCGAGAGCCGCTCGGGCTCGCCGCCGCCCGTGAGATCCAGGGTGCCGAAGGGGACGTAGGCGCCGAGATGCTCGAAGCTCGTTCCCGCGGAGCGCCAGGCGAGGAAGTCGGCCGGCGTGATGGCGACCCGCTCCGCGCCCCGCCGCGGATGCGTCGCCTGCAGCTCGACGAGGCGGTCCGCCCGCGGGAAGGGCAGGGGGCGCAGCAGCACCGCCTCGGCGACGCTCCAGATCGCCGTGCTGGCGCCGAGCCCGAGGGCGAGGGTCAGGACCGCGGCGGCGGTGTAGCCCGGACGCTGACTCAGGGCGCGCAGGCCGTAGCGAAGGTCCTGTCTCAAGCCGTCCAATGACGGGCTCCTCATCGCCCTCTCACCTCCCCGAGATCCGCCACCAGCGCACCACGCGCAGGCCGCTCAGGTCGTGGACGATCGACACTCCCACTGCCCGCCGGCGTCCGGCGTAGGTGGCCGCGGCCACCGCCTCGGGGCTCAGGTCAGCAGCGGACCGTGCTCGAGAAAGTAGCGCCAGGTCGTATGGCGAGCGCGCTCGCGGCGGAGCCGGAAACGCCGCCCGAGAACGGCGGAAAGGACCCAGCCTTCGGGGTCCGGCTGGCCGCCGCCATAGCCGACTGCGGTCAAGGTGAGGATCTGAAAGAGCGGACGATCGGCCCGAGCGTCGATCCGCCACAGCTCCGGGACGCCCGCCCGCGCGTAGAGGCGCGGCAGGCGCTCGGTGTCCTTGCGCTCCGAGCCGTCGCTCACGATCTCGACGACGAGGTCCGGAGCGCCCTCGATCTCGACGAACCGTCCTTCGCCGCCGCCTTTCGCCGGGACATGGCGTACGCGCCCCGTCTCGAAAGACCCCCAGAGCACGACGACGATATCGGGCTCGACGGAAAGACCTGCCAAGGGCGCGGTGACGCGGGCGCGATCGATGAAGAGGTGGCCGAGATCCGCCGACGACACCAGCGAGTGGAGCTCGGCGGCGATTGCGGCTTTGACCGCGCCGTGAGTGTAGAGATCTTCCGGGCTCATCTCGAGCTCCACGTCGCCATCGAGGAAGTCGACCCGCCCGCGCTCGGGGAAGCGGTCCGAGTGGACCCACTCCCGGAAGGAGATCAGCGCGTGAGCGGCGGCCGGGACGCGCACTCCTCCCTCGAAAATCGTCGCCGGACCATCGAGGACGGCCGGCCGATCCACGGCTTCTTCCTCTTGACGGCGCAGCTTGTTGCGGCTCGACACCACGCAGGCTCCTAGCTCGGTCACGTTACCACACGCCCGCCGCCTCGATAGACTCTCGCGATGCCGCAGCCGGGACCCGCGACGATCGCCGACCTGCTGGCGGCGGCGCGCCGGCGGCTCGGCGCCGTGGCTTTCG
>DATNKQ010000156.1:0-12688 GCA_035603315.1 Thermoanaerobaculia bacterium | reverse complement strand
TTCGGCGAGAGGAGGATTCGCGGCCATGAGCGGAGAGCAGACATTGACGGGTCCGGACCTGACGGAGGGGGTGGCGCTGGCGGAGATCGCGGAGGGGTCGCTCCTCCTGGGCCATGCCGGCGGCGAGCCGGTGCTGCTGGCGCGGCGGGGCGACGAGGTCTTTGCCGTGGGCGCCACCTGCAGCCACTACGGCGGGCCGCTCGCCGAGGGCCTGCTGGTGGAAGACACCGTGCGCTGCCCCTGGCACCACGCCTGCTTCAGCCTGCGGACGGGCGCGGCCCTGCGGGCGCCGGCCCTCAATCCGGTAGCCTGCTACAGGGTGGAGCGCCGGGGCGACCGGGTGGTCGTCGCCGAGAAGCTGACTGCAGCAGCCGCGGCGCCCCTCGCCGGGGGACCGTCCGCGGTGGTCATCGTCGGCGCCGGCGCGGCGGGCAACGCCGCCGCCGAGACGCTGCGCAAGGAGGGCTACCGCGGTCCCATCACCGTCATCGGCGGCGACCCCGAGGCCCCCTACGACCGCCCCAACCTCTCCAAGGACTACCTCGCCGGCAACGCCCCGGAGGAATGGATCCCCCTCCACCCGCGCGAGCTTTACGGCGAGCTGGGGATCGACCTCCGGCTCGCCACCCGGGTGACGGCGATCGACGCCGCGAACAAGACGGTCACCCTGGAGGACGGCCGCTCGCTCCCCTACGGCGCCCTCCTCCTCGCCACCGGCGCCGACCCCATCCACCTGCCGCTCCCCGGCGGCGACCTCCCGCACGTCCACTACCTGCGGACCCTCGCCGACAGCCGTGCCATCGTCGCCGCGGCCGCCAGCGCGAAACACGCCGTCGTCCTCGGCGCCAGCTTCATCGGCCTCGAGGTCGCGGCCTCCCTCCGCGCCCGGAAGATCGAGGTGACGGTCGTCGCCCCGGACGCACTGCCGCTGGGCAAGGTCATGGGCCGGGAGATCGGCGAGTACGTCCGCGCCTACCACGAGGAGCACGGCGTCGTTTTCCGGCTGGAGGACACCGCGGTGTCGATCGAACCCGAGACAGTGAAGCTGAAGAGCGGCGGCGAGCTCGCCGCCGACCTGGTAGTGATCGGCGTCGGCGTCCGACCCAACGTCGCCCTCGCCGAGGCGGCGGGCCTGCAGGTCGACCAGGGAGTCCTCGTCGACGAGCACCTGCAGACGAGCGCCCCGGGGATCTTCGCCGCCGGCGACATCGCGCGCTGGCCGGACCCCTGGTCGGGGCAGCGGATCCGCGTCGAGCACTGGGTGGTCGCCGAGCGCCAGGGGCAGACGGCGGCGCGCAACATGCTCGGCCGCCGCCAGCGCTTCGACGCCGCACCTTTCTTCTGGAGCCAGCACTACGACGTGCAGATCTCCTACGTCGGCCACGGCCAGGGGAGCGACGAGACAGCGGTCGCCGGGTCGCTCGCCGGCAAGGACGCCACCGTCACCTTCCGCTCCGGCGGCCGCATCACGGCGGTGGCGACGATCTTCCGCGACCGCCAGAGCCTGGAGGCCGAGCGGGCGATGGAGCGCGGCGACGGGGACGCGCTGGAGAAGGCCCTCTCCGGCTAGGCCGCAGGAGGCGGCCGGCCGAGCGGTTTCTTTGATAGGGTGGACGAGGTGAGCTGCGCAGCCCACCCGGAGGAAAGGAAATGTTCGAAGGCCTGCTGCAACCCATGCACCTGCTGCTCATCCTCGGGCTTTGTCTGATCTTCTTCGGGCCCAGCAAGCTTCCCGAGCTCGGCAAGAGCCTGGGCACCTCGATCCGCGGCTTCCGCGACGCCTTCAACGGCGCCGGCGAGCCGGAGACGCCGCGGCTGGAGGCCGGCGACAAGCGAGACGGAGCCGACGAGAAGCCCCCGACCTAGGAGTTCTCCCAGCCGTTCCGCGCCAGCGAACGGATGATCTCGGCGCCGCGGTGGCCCCAGAGGGGATGGAGCTCGAACGAGCGCCGCTCGGCCAGGCGTAGCGCCACGCGGGCCGGGGTCTCGCCGCTCTGCCGCGCCTCCGCCAGCACCGCCAGCGACAGGTTGTAGATGCTGTTCTCCCAGCCGTCGCCCAGGTGCGCCTCGATCCGCGGATCCGCCGGTAGCACCCCGTACTGCTCGTCGGCGCAGCTCACGATCCCCATCCGGTTGACGAGGAAGTCGGGCAGGTAGACGATGCCCCGCTCGGCGAGCCGGCGGTCGTCGGCCTCGGGGTCCTCGAGCTGGTTGTTGGCCGCCCCACAGATGATCCCCGCCTGGATCGCCGGGATGGTGCGCGGCGACAGCACCCCGCCGGTGGCGCAGGGAGCGAGGACGTCGGCCGGCTCGGCGAGGATGGAGTCGTCGCCGCGAGCGGCGACGCGCAGGTCGAGCTCGCAGCTGCCATCGGACGGGAAGCGGGCTAGGACCGCGTCCCGGCGCGCCGGATCGACGTCGGCGCCGACGATCCGCGCCACCCCGCGCTCGCGGAGGAAGCCGATGAGCTGCTCGCCGACGTGGCCGAGCCCCTGCACCGCCACCGTCTTGCCGGCGAGGCCGCCGCGGCCGAGGTGAACGAGCGCCGCCTCCATGCCTCGCACCACCCCGCGGGCGGTGGGCACCGAGGGGTTGCCGCTGCCGCCGAGGGCGGGCGGGATGCAGGTGGTGAAGCGGGTGCGGGAGTAGACGGCGGCCATGTCCTCGACCGCCGTGCCGACGTCCTCGGCGGTGACGTAGCAACCGCCGAGTCCGCTCAGCAGCTCGCCGTACTCCTCGTAGATGCGGCGCCGCGCCGCCGGGTCCTCGGCCGCCCCGGTGCCGCGCGCCATCACCCCCTTGCCGCCGCCCCACCAGAGCCCGGCCAGGGCGTTCTTGTGGGTCATGCCGCGGGCCAGGCGGAGGCCGTCCCGCAGGTACTCCTCGACCGTCCCATAGCCCCAGAAGCGGACACCGCCGGCCCCCTGGCCGCGGCAGGTGCGATGGATGAACGCCCCCTGCAGCACGCCAGTGTCGGGCGCCACCTGCACGAAGACCCCCTCGTGACGGTCGAAGTCGCGGCGGTCCGCCGCCAGCAGACGCGCCAGCGGCGCGACGAGCGGATGCGAGGCGCGCACCGTGCCGGCCTCCTCGTCCCACACCAGGTAGAACCGGCGCACCTCGTGGGCTCTGAGGAGGTCGCAGAAAGCGGCGGGAGTGAGGCCGGCGAGATCCATGGCCGGCCATCGTATCCCCACGGGAGACCGCGGCTGCCCAACGAAAAGCGGAGCCGACCTCGCTGCTGCGAGCCGTCTTCTCCCGCACCGATTCCTGGTTGTGGCTTGAACTCGCACGACCTCGCAGCTGGCGGTACAATCGAGCCAATGACAACCCAGACGATCCCCTTGACCGAAGGGGAGCCGCGACTCTCCGACCTTGTCGACCGCGCCAACGAGTTCTTGGAACGGTTCGTCCTTACCCGCAACGGGGAAGCCAAGGCAGTTCTCTTGGCTGCTGAGGATTTCGAGGGACTTCTGGAAACCCTGGAGATCCTATCGGACACCGAGCTGGTCAAGCGGTTGGTTCAAGCCGAAGACGAGTTGGCGCGGGGCGGCGGCCACTCTCTGGACGACGTGCGCGAGGGGATCAGAAGTGGCCGCGGTCCGACTTTCCAGTCAGGCTAGGAAGGCTCTCGAGAAACTCACCCGCTCCGATCGCCGGCTTTTCGAACGGGTGGACGAAGCGCTGACGCGCTTAGAGAAAGAGCCCACAACGGGAAAGCCTCTTCAGGGTCCCCTGGTTGGCCTGCGCAGCTTGCGGATTGGCGATATCCGCATCCTCTATCGCTTCGAGGCCGCTCAGCTTCTCGTGTTCGTCCTCGACATTGCGCGCAGAGACAAGGCGTATCGTGATCGTGACTTAGTCTAGAGCCTGGTGAGCATGGCCGAGTTCAACATCCGCGAGGCAAAGACCCACCTTTACCGGCTCGTCCGGCGCGTCACAGCAGGAGAGGAGATCGTGATCGCGCGGGCAGGAAAACCTATCGCCCGCCTGGTCCCCATCGAGGCTCCGAGGGCGCCTCGCGAGCTGGGAAGGCACCGCGGCGAGGTTTGGATCGCCGACGATTTCGACGCCCCGCTCCCTCCGGACCTCCTGGCCGCCTTCAAGGGAGATCCTTGAGAGTCATGCTGGATAGCCGTTACCTGTAGGGCTTTGACCATCGCTGACACTTCACGCCTTGCCAGCTACGCTCAAGGCTTTTCGCGCCCGAACCGGGCTGCGAGCATAGTACCGCTTGCCTTATCCGTATTTACCGCGTTGGCTCTTACCGGCCAGTCTACTCTTGGCATCGTGCCGCTTCAATAACAGCGTCCTTCAGCCCGCCGAAGCTCACTGATTGACTACAGAGCTTTTCAAGCGTAGAAAGTGTGATGGAGTGCTGGCTTCGCTTCCTTTGATCAAGGACGGATGTTGGAACGACGAAGAAAGTCCACTGGTCTACGTCCATCGGATCGACCGTCACTTTGTCCTTGTGAGACAACAGAGCAAAGACATAGACATCCGCCTGCCGGGCCGCTTGCTCGCCGAGTTGATTAGTATTCGCATCGAATGGGCGTCGCTTCGGAACGACAAACGAGATCAGCGACAGTTGCTCTTGATGCCAGCTCTGTAGATAACCGGCGGATTTTACCTCGACTTTCGTACCGTTCTCAGTAGTGAGATCGTAAGGTGCCCACTCCTCCCGAACACCGTCTGCATCCGCTCGAAGAGCACGAGCCACGAGGTACTCCGCAAGGACGCCGCGCATGGAGTTGCTGAGGAGGTCCGAAC
This sequence comes from Thermoanaerobaculia bacterium, assembly GCA_035603315.1. Taxonomy (GTDB): domain Bacteria; phylum Acidobacteriota; class Thermoanaerobaculia; order Multivoradales; family UBA5704; genus DATNKQ01. The sequence continues at coordinate 7,918 of DATNKQ010000156.1, read as the reverse complement.
TGCTCCACTGCCAGAAGCTCAGAAGGTCAAACCCGAGATCACGGCCTCCATGGCGGAAGTGCTCGCCACCAGACTTGCGCGCAACGGTGACTCGACCGAGGTTCACGGGCAGACTCCTCATCTCCTTTGATGCTTTAGCGTTCCTCAGCAGGCCTTAAGTCACCCTATGCCTGCGGGCTAGGACCGTCAAGCGGAGGACGAATGGTGCATCGGGCCATCAGGCGCTCGCGAGGACCGCGCGGTTGTGCGCCGATGAGGTCGCCGTCGTGCAGAATTAGCAACGGCTGGCCCAATGGAGCGGCCGTTGGCCCGATTTACCGGCCGTTGCGCCGATGGGGCGACCATCGCGCCGATTTTCCGACCATCGGGCCGATTTACCGTCCATCGGGCCAAATTTTGCTAGATCGAGCCGATGTTCGCTAGATCGGGACAAAATTTGGTCTCATCGGCCCGTGCGCTGCCAAATCGGCAGATTTTTGGCTAAATCGGGCCAACCGCCGCCACATCGGGCCGATGGTCGCCAAATCGGGCCACCGGTCGCTACATCGGCCCGATTTAGGAAAATTTCTCTCGCTGGCGCCCTTTTGGCGTGATGCGCGGATCGTTCGCAGCTATGGAGGGGGGCGTTGGAGGCGACGAGCGGATTCGAACCGCTGGATAAGGGTTTTGCAGACCCTCGCCTTACCACTTGGCTACGTCGCCCTGGTACAGACCGTCAGGGCCGCTTGCGCGGCCCCGTTTTCCCCCTGAGGCGGCCGCTGGCGCGGGCCGCAACCCTCAGAGGTGCAAAGAAATGGAGCGGGAAACGGGATTTGAACCCGCGACCCCAACCTTGGCAAGGTTGTGCTCTACCACTGAGCTATTCCCGCCCACAGGCGGGTAAGGATAGTGGCGCCCTCCCGGGCTGTCAACCCTGGTAGGGGAAGGCGTCGCGGATGAGCGTGTACTCCCAGCCGCCGTCCTTGGCGTCGAGGCCGAGGACGTCGAAGCGGCAGGCGCCGGAGAGCTGGCGGGTGGCCAGGTAGAGGGCGGCGGCGCGGCAGATCCGCCGCTGCTTGGCGGGGCCGACGGCGGCGATGGCCGGGCCGTAGGCGGCGTTGCCGCGCGCCTTCACCTCGAGGAAGCAGAGGGTCTCGCCCTCGCGCGCCACGAGGTCGATCTCGCCGGCGTGGGTGACGACGTTGCGGTCAAGGATGGCGTAGCCCTGATCCTTCAGCCAGCGCACGGCAGCCTCCTCCCCCACCTTGCCGCGCCCGCGGTTGTGGACCTCCAGCTCGAAGTCGGCAGGCATCGTCCTCCCCTCCCCTATCCCCGCTTCCAGCGGGTTCCCTGCGGGGTGTCCTCGAGGACGATGCCCCGCGCCGTCAGCTCTCCGCGCAGGCGGTCGGCCTCGGCGAAGTCGCGGCGGCGGCGGGCCTCCTCGCGCTCGTGCACCAGGCGGGCGATCTCGGCGTCGTCTTCCGTCCCCGCCTCGGCCTTCCCTTCCGCCCAGTCCGTGGGATCGAGGACCCCGAGCACCCGGTCGACCGCCGCGAGGCCGGCCAGCACCGCCGCGCGGTCGCCATCGCCCAGCCGCGTCTCCTCGATCGCCACGTTCACCTCACGGACGAAGTTGAAGACGGCGGCGAGCGCCGCGGCGACGTTGAGGTCGTCGGCCAGCGCCGCCCGGAAATCGCGGTCGAGGCGGACTGCTTCGGCGGCGACCTTGCCGCGCCGCTCCGGGCTCTCCTTGGCGTGCGCCAGGCGGAAGCGCATCTGGTCGACGCGCTTCAACGCCCCCGCTGCCGCCTCCAGCGAGTCCCAGGTGAAGTTGAGCTTCTGCCGGTAGTGGACGGCGAGGAAGAGGTAGCGTAGCGCCCGCGCCGAGATCCCGCGCGCCAGCAGCTCCGGCAGCGTGTACTGGTTGCCCAGCGACTTCGACATCTTCTCGCCGTCGACGATGAGGTGCTCGGCGTGCAGCCAGGTGCGGACGAACGGCTTGCCCGTCGCCGACTCGCTCTGGGCGATCTCGTTCTCGTGGTGGGGGAAGATGTTGTCGACCCCGCCGGTGTGGAGGTCGAAGGTCTCGCCCAGGTACTTCATGCTCATGGCCGAGCACTCGACGTGCCAACCGGGCCGCCCCGGACCCCAGGGGGAGTCCCAGGCCGGCTCGCCCGGCTTGGTCCCCTTCCAGAGCACGAAGTCGCGCACGTCCTCCTTGCCGTACTCGTCGCTCGCCACCCGCTCCCCCTGGCGCGCCTGCGCGAGGTCGAAGCCGGACAGCCGGCCGTAGTCGGGGTCGCTGGCGAGGCGGAAGAAGACCGAGCCGTCGGCCTCGTAGGCGTGGCCGCGCTCGAGGAGGCGGCGGACGAGCTCGATCATCTCGGGGACGTGCTCGGTCGCCCGCGGATAGATCTCGGCGCGCTCGACGTGCAGGGCGTCGAGGTCGCGGAAGAAGGACTGGATGAAGGGGGCGGTGTACTCGGCGAGCGAGACCCCGGCCTCATGGGCGCCGCGGATGGTCTTGTCGTCGACGTCCGTCAGGTTCATCACCTGCGTCACCTCGAAGCCCAGGAAGCGGAGCGTCCGCCGCAGGAGGTCCTCGAAGAGGAAGGTCCGCAGGTTGCCGATGTGGACGTCGTTGTAGACCGTGGGGCCGCAGCAGTAGAGGCCCACCCGCGGCGGGGCGATAGGCGCGAAAGGGGCGAGCTCACGCCCCAGCGTGTTGTAGAACCAGAGGTCGGCCATCTGGAGATGCTACAGCGTCACCTGCACGGTGCCGGCAGACCACGAGAGCCCGGAGATCGGCGCGCCGCCCGAGTCGAGGGCGGTGTTGCGGGAGAAGGTGAGGGCGCCGCTGCCGCTGGCGATGGCCTGGAACTCGAAGGTGGCGAGGACGCCCGAGCCGTTCACCCCCGGCACCGCGCCGAGCTGGGTGAGGCCCGCCACCAGGTCGCCGGCCGTGCCCACGGAGGCCTCGGCCGTGCCGCTCGCCAGGAGCGGCCCCGGCGTCACCCGCACGAAGCGCAGGACGGCAGCCGGGAACTGGAGGTCGAAGGCGAGGGCGTAGAGGTCGTGCACGGAGTTGGCGTGGACCTCGAGGAAGAGGCTGGCGCCGCCGGTGGCCGCGCCGCTCGCGAGCGTGATTCCCGCGGCGCCGCCGCCGCTCGCCGGCGTGAAGACGATGCCGGTCTGCGGAGGAGGCGGCTGGGTGGGACCGCCGCCGCCCCCACCGCCGCCGCCGCACGCGGCGGCCACGATCAGGAGGGCGAGGGCAGCGAGGAGGCCCACCGCCTGAAGAGCACGGGCGGCGCAGCTTCTCCGGGGACTCGATCTCATGCCGGCACCTCCTCCATCGTCAGGCGCTTGAGCTGCCGCTTCATGCGCTCCCGCCGCAACCCCCGCAGGTGGTCGATGAAGAGGACGCCGTCGAGGTGATCGACCTCGTGGCAGATGGCCCGCGCCAGCCACGCCTCGGCCGCCAGCTCGTAGGGCTGGCCCCGGCGGTCGAGGGCCACCACCCGGATGCGCGCCGGGCGGTCCACCTTGTCGGTCAGCCCCGGCAGCGACAGGCACCCCTCGGTCTCGCTCTCCGTCCCCTCGCGGGCGACGATCCGCGGGTTGACGAGGACGTGCAGCTCCCCCGGTTCCTTCCCTCCCGAGAGGTCCACCACCGCCACCCGCTTCTCCACCCCCACCTGGTTGGCGGCGAGCCCGACCCCGGGGGCGGCGTGCATGGTCTCGATCATGTCCCCGATCAGCCGGTCGAGGCCGGCGTCGATCCCCCCGCCCGTCGCCACCTCGGGGCAGCGGACCCGCAGCACCGGATCGGGGTAGAGGCGGATGGCCAGGATCGCCATCAGCTGCCGGCCCGCAATCGGCGCACCGAGGCGGCGACGTCGCGGTCGTTGTGCTGCTCGCGCAGGGCGTCCAGGAAAGCCTTGGGATCGGGGTTGCCGAGGAGGCTCTGCTCCAACCCCTCGCGGGTGAGCTCGAGGACGGTGCCCGGCTCCGTCACCCGGTAGGTGGCCGGCCAGACCCCGCGCTCCAAGAGCACCGCCTCGCCCAGGATGTCGCCGGCCGTGAAGCTGCGGAGGCCGGTCTCCTTGCCGTCGACCGCCATCATCGCCTCGACGACGCCGCGGACGATGAGGAGGAGGAAGGCGTCCTTGCTCCCCTCCTCGGCGAGGATGGTGCCCACCTCCTTGTAGTGGAGGAGCCGCATGGAGGAGAAGAGCCGCTTCATCTGCTCGCCGGAGAGGTGCTGCACGAGGGAGCTCGACGCCATGTTGTGCCACAGCCGGCCGAGCTCCAGGGCGGAGGTCCCTCCCTGATGGCCGCCCGCCTGGCGTAGCCCTTCCAGGGCCAGCGTCCGCGCGTGCTCCAAGCTCTTCTCGCGCTGCAGGCGGTCGATCTTGAAGCGCAGCGACTGGTCGAGCGGGGCGAGCTTCATGGCCTTCGAGAGCAGCGCGATCCCCTTGTCGTAGAAGCCGTCGCCGGCGTACTCGTCGGCCACGAAGCCGAACTCGTCGACCGCCTTCTCGAACTGGCGGGTCTGGCTGTAGACCTCGGCCAGCTTGAGGTGCGAGTGGAGGTCCTGCGGGCTCGCCTTGAGCTTGGCGCGCAGCCGCCCCTCCGCCTCCTCGTACTTCTCCAGCACGATGAGGTCGTCGATGGTGTACTCCTGCGGCGACTGCTTGCCGCCGCCGAACCAGCCCTTGAGACCCAAGCGATTCGCCTCCCCGCGCTCGCGGCGCGCCATCTCGGGGGACACCCCCGACTCCTGCCGGGGACGTCCAGGCGCTGCACCGGAGCGCGGCCATTATAGTCAAGTGGGGCCAAGTAGCGGCAGCGGAAGGGCCTGCGGCGGGAATTCCTGGCCCTGGCGTGAAAGTTGCTCTGGAGGGCTTTCGGACGATAGATTGAAGCCTTCCGAAAGGACAACAAAATGTTGACCAGAAAGAGCTTTCCGCTTGCTTGGGCGCTCGGTGCAGGGTTCCTGCTGGCGACGCTCCTGACGGCCGTTCCGGCGGCCGCGGACGGCGGGAGCTACGGCTACTTCCGGGTGATCGAGGGGACCGCGACCCTCATCCCGGCGGATTCCGGCGAGCGCGCCGGGGCGCAGGTGAACCAGCCCTTCCTGCCCGGCGACCGCGTCCGCGTGCCCAGCGGCTCGCGCGTGGAGCTCGTCCTGCCGGACCGCAACGTGCTGCGCTTGGACGGCGGCAGCGAGGTGGCCTTCGACCAGCTCGCCGGCCTCGAGGACGGCAACGACACCGCCACCCGCCTGCGGCTGAACGTCGGCAACGCCCAGCTCGTCGTCGACCAGGACGCCCTGGGAGACGAGCTGCCGCGCATCGACACCCCCAACGCCAGCGTCTACATCCAGGCGCCGGGCGCCTACCGGCTGACCACCGACCAAGGGGAGTACACGCAGGTGGTGGTGCGCAAGGGGACCGCCGAGGTCGCCACCGAGGGCGGCACGGCTACCGTGCACGCCGGCGAGGAAGCGACGGTCGAAGGGGCGCAACAGCCGCAGGCCGAGGTGCGCGAGGCGACCGCCGTCGACGACCTCGAGCGCTGGGGCCGGCAGCTCTCCGACCAGATGGCGTCCGACAGCCCCTACGTCGACGAGGGCCTCGCCTACCAGGCGGCGCCGCTGACGCAGTATGGCAGCTGGATCGTCTACGAGGACCGCTCCTACTGGCGGCCCAACGTCGAGGCCGGCTGGCAGCCCTACCTCCACGGCCACTGGATCTACACTCCGAGCGGCCTCACCTGGGTCGCCGACGAGCCGTGGGGCTGGGTGCCCTACCACTACGGGACCTGGGACTACGTGCCCGGCTACGGCTGGGTGTGGGAGCCCGGCGACGTCTACGCCCCCGCCTGGGTCTACTGGTACTGGGGTCCCGAGGAGATCGGCTGGTGCCCGATCGGCTACTACACGCACTTCTACGGACGGCACTTCAACGACCCCGGCTTCCGCTTCGGCGTCTACGGCTGGGCGGGCGGCGACTGGGACTTTTTCGGACGCTGGAACTTCGTCCCCGTCCACAACTTCGACGACCGCCACCTCGACCACTTCGCGCGGCCGGCCATGCAGCTGCGCGACGAGGTGCGGATGATGCCCCTCCCGCGCGGGATCATCACCACCGACTCCCGGCCGCTGACGCCGGGGCACTTGAAGGAGCCGCGGGTGGTGATCGACACCCTGAGCCGCGGCGCCAAGGGCGGCACTCTGACCGATGTCACCACCTTCGTCGCCCGCCGGCCCGATCTACCGCCGCAGGTGCTGCACACGGTGGTGGTGGACACCCCGACCAAGGGCAACCTCACCGGCACGCCGCTGCGGCCCGCGACCCTGGGCACCCGCCCCACCGGCGGGCACCTGCGGACCGCCGGCGGGACGCCCGCGACTCCCATCGCGCCCACCGCGCCTGGCAAGGGGGGCGCTACCGGTACCCCTCCCGCACGGCCGGGCCACGTCCGCGGCGCCTGGGCCGATCGGCCGCCGGCGAGCCATCCGGCGGGCCAGCCGACCGGCAGTCAGGGCGGCCAAGGAGCCAAGCCCGCCGAGCACGGACCGGTGCCGGTCGACCGTGGGACGCGGGACCGCAAGCCGGCCGCTCCGGTCAGCGGCCAGGGCGACCGTCCGCAGCCGGTCCACCGCTGGGATCGCCCGCCGGTGACGCCGCCCAGCGGGCGGATCAAGCCCCGCGACGACGGCCGCCCGCGGGACCAGGGCAAGCCGCCGGACAGCGCCAGGCCGCAGGGCAGGCCGCAAGGCAAACCGCCGGAGAGCGCCAAGCCTTCGGGCGGTAGCAAGCCGCCGGAGAGCTCCAAGCCGGCGAGCAAGCCGCCGGAGAGCGCCAAGCCGTCCGGCGGCAGCAAGCCGCCGGACAGTGCGAAGCCGCCCGAGCATGCCAAGCCGGCGGACGACTCGCGCCCGAAGGATCGTCCCTCTCCCCCGCCGGCGGCCTCGCAGAACCGGTGGGTGACGCGCGGCGACTCCTACCGGACGCCGAACCCGGCTATGCCTGCGACGGCTCCGATGGGACTCACTGGGCCGGCCGCGTCGAGAGCGACGGTCTACCGGGCTCCGGACGTCGCGCGGTCGCAGCCGGTCTACCGTCCGCCGCAGGCGGCCGCGCCGGCGCCGGCGCCAACCCGGACGGCGGCGCCGCCTCCACCCCCTGCGCCCGCCCGGCCGCGGCCCGACCGTCCTCCCAACCACGGGTAGCCCGCGCGGGCGCCCGCGTTCCATTGCCGCCAGCAGGGGCACCCTCCACGGGTACCCCTTCTCCTTTGCGGCTACAATCGGCGCTCGCATGCGCGCCGACACCCTGTTCCGCCTCCTCTTCGTCCTCTACTGCGTCGAGGCCGGCGTCTTCCTCATCCTCGCCCCCTGGAGCCCGATGTGGGAGCGGACCCTCGCCCACCTGCCGCTGGGCGCCCTGCGCCCGCTCTTCCTCGAGGCCGCCTTCCGCGGCGGGGTGAGCGGCTTCGGGCTCGTCCACCTGGTCTGGGGGGCCCACGACACGCGCCTCCTCTTGAGCCGCCGGAGGCGAGCCTAGAGGGGTGTTCCGGCTGCTGGCGATCAGCGATCGCACCACGCTGTCGGAGGGCGCTTCGGGCGCTTCGGGCGTCTCCCTGGACGACTGGTTCCGCGCCCTCGCCGGAGCGGGGGTCGACGCCCTCCAGCTCCGCGAGAAGGACCTCGACGACCGCGACCTCTACGACCTCGCCCGCCGCGCCCGCGCCCTCCTGCCGCCGCCCGCCCGGCTGCTGGTCAACGGCCGGCTCGACGTGGCGCTGGCGGCGGGCGCCGACGGCGCCCACCTGCCGGCCGACGGCGTCCCCCTGGGGCCGCTCCGCCGCCGCTTCGGCGCCGGCGTCCTCCTCGGCCGCTCGACCCATCGGCCGGAAGAGGTGGCGGCCG
>DATNKQ010000152.1:0-16836 GCA_035603315.1 Thermoanaerobaculia bacterium | reverse complement strand
GGTCCCGCCGGCGACGTCGATCTCACGACGGCCGCCGGCAAGGTGCTCGAGGGAGGAGGGGAGGTTGATCCGTGCCATGGGGCGATTTTTATCATGGAGGCGGCGCCGGCATCCAGGCCGTTTCTCGAAAACGAAAATGGTGCCCTGTCTCGGAGGTCGACCACCCGACTCGATTGCAGCGCGAGAACTTAGAGCCTGTCATCCCGAGCGTGAGCGAGGGACCTGGGCGGAGGGAGGCCTCCCAAACCTCTGGTAGTAAAGGTCTTCGCGCCGCCCTTCCCTCAGGTCCCTCGCTCTCGCTCGGGATGACAACCGGAAGGACGTGCCTGTCGGCCCGAAGGCAATGGCTTGGTCTCCGCCGCCTGGTCGATCGTCGCGCAGACCTGCCCGACGGTGGCGGACACCTTAGAGCCAAACGCGTATAAACTTGGGGGCGGCGGCCATCGCCGTCCTAGCGACCCCCGGCATCGAGGAAGGCGCCGTGGACGAGCCTCCCGCGCCCCATCAGCCTTAACCCTTACGCGCTGGCGTGGCCGGACCGGCCGTGCCAGCCGTGCCAGAATGTGTTTTCGGTCATGAACCCAAGGAGACCTGTCATGAAGCGATGGATGGCGTACACAGCGGCAGCTCTGCTCGCCTCGTCGGCGGCGCATGCCGAGGCGGTCAAGGTCGTCAAGCACACCCGGGTGCCGGTGGTGGGCAGCAACATCGACTCCGACTCGACCGAATGGATCACCCCCGAGATGAAACGGGAGGACGACAAGGCGAGCGTCCAGGGCGGCCTCCTGGGGGCGGTCGCCAAGATGAGCCGCGCGAACCGGCCGCACATTACGATCACCCGCCTGGACAAGGGGGTGGTGTGGCGCCTCGATCCCCAGGCCAAGACCTACACCGAGACACCCATCGCGAGCTTCGAGGAGCAGCGCCAGAAGATGGAGCAGCGCCAGAGCCCGAAGCGGCAGGAGCAGAAGAGCACCCTGCGGGTGGTGGACGCCGGCTTCAAGGTCAAGGCGACCGGCGAGGAGAAGACGCTCCACGACTGGAAGTGCAAGCAGTACCTGATCGACGGCTTCGTCGAGTTCGAGGACACCGAGTCGCACGACCGCAGCCGCTGGACCTTCCACAACGAGCAGTGGAACACCCCGGAGACCGCGGCTTTCAAGCGCTACCGCGAGACCGAGGCCGCCTTCGGGCGCAACTACATGGCCAAGCTCGGGGTGGATACCAAGGGCGGGGCGCCGTCCGGGGAGATGCTGAGCGGCCTCATGAAGGCCACCGGCATGACCTCCGAGCAGCTCGCCAAGGCCGGCGCGTCGCTGCGCACCGAGATGGCCAAGGTGACCGGCGTCAGCGTGGCCACCGACTTCAGCTGGACGCTCGGCGCCGGCGCGCAAGACAAAGCGCAGGGCAAACCCCAGGGCAAAGAGGATCACCCGCCGGAAGCGGACGGCGGCGAAAAGGAGCAGAGCCGGGGCGGGTTCGGCAGCCTGCTCGGCAGGCTCGGCGGCGGCCGCCGTGGCGGCGACCAGGGCGAGGGGGGAGGCGGGCTGACCATCCAGGGGTCCACCGAGATCCTTTCCCTGGGCGAGGAAGCCGGCGACTTCGAGGTGCCAGCGGACTACCGCAAGGTCGATCGCTGAGCACATCGGCGCTTCAAACTACGCTTTGGAAGGAGAGAGAGATGACGACCCAGTCCGGCTCGACGAGAACCTCCACCTCCGGTCTCAAGATCTGCGCGCTAGGGGCGCTGGCGCTCCTGGGCCTGGCGAGCGCCGCCCGCGCCACCGTCAGCGTTACCGTCCGCGGCAGCCTGGCGCTGACCGAGGCCGGCGCTTTCAACGGCGTCGTCGCCGACGTCACCGACAGCCGGGCGGCGACGGCCGGCGAGCTGACGGCGAGCATCGCCTGGGGCGACGGTGCGACCACCGTCGGCACCGTCGCCGGCAGCGGGCCCTACACGGTCTCGGGGATGAACCACGTCTACACCGACGAGGGGGCCTTCGCCGTCAAGGTGACGGTCACCGACACCGTCGATCAGAGCGTGGGCTCCGGAACGCAGAACGAGACGGTGGCGGAGGGGGATGTCCTGTCCGGAAATCCGGTGGCGATCGCCGCCGCCCGCACCCAGCCCTTCAACGGCACGGTGGCGACCTTCTCGGACACCGACACCAACGCCGACCCCCACGACTTCACGGCCACCATCCTCTGGGGCGACGCCTCGGCGTCGTTGGGGTCGGTCGTCGGCGTCAGCGGCTTCTTCACCGTCGCCGGCACCCACACCTACACCAGGACCGGCACCTTCCCGGTGACGGTGACGCTCAAGGAGGACGGCGCCGGCACGGCGACCGCGCAGGCGATGAGCAACGCCACCGTCGGGCCGGCTCCCGGCGCCTGCGCGGCGACCGCCACGACCCTCTGCCTCAACAATTCGCGCTTCGCGGTCACCGCCGTCTGGCGCACGCAGGACGGCCGGACGGGCCCCGGCATGGCGGTGCCCATGACCTCCGACACCGGCTACTTCTGGTTCTTCAACTCCGCCAACGTCGAGGAGGTGGTCAAGGTGCTGAACGCCTGCACCCTGAACAGCCACTACTGGGTCTTCGCCGGCGGATTGACGAACGTGCGGGTGACGACGACCGTCTTCGACACCGTGACCCGCACGTCCAGGGTCTACGGCAACGCGCAGAACACGCCGTTCCAGCCGCTCCAGGACACCAGCGCGTTCCCCGACTGCCCGTAGAAAGCGGGTTCGTCAGCGGGTCTCGTGGACGTCTTGCAGGCGCGCCGGCTGGGTGGCGTAGTCCTCGAGCTGGATCTCCTTGCCGTCCTTGCTGATCTCGATCTTGGTGGCGATCGACATCTTGCCCTCGCCATGGCCGTTCTTGTCAAGGTGGATCTCGATCAGCGTGAACGGGTAGTGGATCGACCGCGGCAGGTGGGCCGCCTCCCAGAAGCTGATCCGCCGGTTGGTGGCGAGGAAGATTCGCCTGCCGCCATCGGCGGTGGGCGTCTGCCGCGCGAAGTGGAGGTCCCAGGCGAGGGTGTCGGGGGTGCGGATCGTCCCCACGCTCGGGTTCTCCTGCAGGGCCTTGAGCAGGCCGTCCTGGCCCTTGGTCCGCAGCGTGGCGATCAGCTCGTCGCGCTCCGCCTCGGTCGACCAGCGGTCGATCGCGATCTCGACGATCGCCGTCGCCGGCCGCGGCGACCTGAGGTCCGGCGTCACGCCCAGGTTGACGGCGAAGGCGGTGAGCTGGAGCTCATGCTTGCCGCTGTCCGCCGCTCGGGCGGCGGTAACGGTGCCGCCCGCCAGGACGACACAGCCCAAGAGCCCCATGAGCAGCACCCATCGGTTCGCTTGGATTCTCGATCTTGACATCGGCGACCTCCCCTCAGGACGGACACCCCGGTCCACTCCGGAATGACGGCAGCTAGCCCTGCCGAAAATTCATGCAATCGCCGGACCTTTTCTACTTTACCGGAGCTCTGAGCTTCCGGTAGCGCCGGATGAGGGCGTTCGTCGAGCTGTCGTGCCGGAGCTGCGGCTCCGCGGCGCCTTCGAGCTCGGGGATGATGCGCTGCGCCAGCACCTTTCCCAGCTCCACTCCCCACTGATCGAAGGAGTCGATGTTCCAGAGAGCGCCCTGGGTGAAGACGCTGTGCTCGTAGAGGGCTACCAGCTTCCCCAGCGCCTCCGGCGTCAGCTTGTCCAGGAGGAGGGTGTTGGACGGGCGGTTGCCCTCGAAGGTGCGGTGCGGCACGAGCCAGGCCGGGGTTCCCTCCGCCGCCACCTCCTCGGGCGTCTTGCCGAAGGCCAGCGCCTCGGTCTGGGCGAAGGCGTTGGCGAGGAGGATGTCGTGGTGGCGGCCGAGCGGGTTGAGCGCCTCGGCGAAGGCGATGAAGTCGCAGGGGATGAGCTCCGTCCCCTGGTGGATGAGCTGGTAGAAGGAGTGCTGGCCGTTGGTGCCCGGCTCCCCCCAGTAGACCGGACCCGTCGGGTAGTCGACCGCCGCCCCGTCGAGCGTCACGTGCTTGCCGTTGCTCTCCATCGTCAGCTGCTGGAGGTAGGCCGGGAAACGCTTCAGGTACTGCTCGTAGGGCAGGACGGCGACCGTCTGCGCGCCGAAGAAGTCGGCGTACCAAAGGGCCAGGAGCCCCATGAGCACCGGCAGGTTGCGCGCGAAGGGCGCAGTCCGGAAGTGCTCGTCCATCTGGTGGAAGCCGCCCAACAGGGCGGAGAAGTGCTCGGGGCCGACGGCGAGCATCGTCGACAGGCCAATGGCGGAGTCCATCGAGTAGCGCCCGCCGACCCAATCCCAGAAGCCGAACATGTTGGCGGTGTCGATGCCGAATTTCGCCACCTCGCCCGCGTTGGTCGAGACGGCGACGAAATGCCGGGCGACGGCCGCGGGATCGTCGAGGGTCGCGAGGGCCCAGGCGCGCGCGGTCAGCGCGTTGGTCATGGTCTCCAAGGTGGTGAAGGTCTTCGACGAGATAATGAACAGCGTCTCGGCGGCGTCGAGGTCGCGCGTCGCCTCGGCGAAGTCGGTGCTGTCGATGTTCGAGACGAAGCGGAAGGTCATGTCGCGCCGGCTGTAGTGGCGCAGGGCTTCATAGGCCATCACCGGACCCAGGTCGGAGCCGCCGATGCCGACGTTGACGATGTTGCGGATCGGCCTGCCGGTGTGCCCCTTCCACTCCCCGCTTCGCACCCGGTTGGCGAAGTCGGCCATCTTGTCGAGCACCGCGTGGACGTGGGGCACCACGTCCTCGCCGTCGACGACGATGGACTCCCCGCGGGGGGCGCGCAGGGCGACGTGGAGGACGGCGCGCTTCTCCGTGACGTTGATCTTTTCGCCGCGGAACATGGCGTCGATGCGCGACCGCAGGCCGCACTCCTCCGCCAGCCGGAGGAGGAGCTCGAGGGTCTCGTCGGTGACGCGATGCTTCGAGTAGTCGAAGTAGATGCCAGCGGCCTCGACCGTCATGCGCTCTCCGCGGGTCGGGTCGTCGGCGAAAAGCTGCCGCAGGTGCAACCCGCGGACTTGCGAGAAATGGCCCTCGAGGGCCTTCCACGCCGCCCGGCTCGTCAGGGACACGTTGCCTGTCGTCATATTGCCCTCTGGGAGTGATCGTGCATGGATTGAGCTCCCGGAGTCTATACGGCTCAGCCGATCCGCTGCTCCGTCGCGGCGTCGAAGAGGTGGAGGGCTTCGAGGTCGGCGGCGAGGTCGATGGGGTCGCCCATCGCGGGGGCCCGGTGCGGGCCGAGCTTGGCGACCAGGAGGTCGTCCTCCATCCTGACGTGGACGATCACCTCGTGCCCCAGCGGCTCCACGAACTCGACGGTGCCGGAGAGGCTGGCGCTGTGCTCTCCGTCTCCCCTTGTGGACTCGTGAAGGCTCTCTGGCCGGATTCCTAGAACGATCTTCCTGCCGTCCCCGAGGCCCGCGCGGCGGGGCTCTGGGAGGGGGAGCGCGAAGCCGGAGGCGGCGATCCTCGCGCCGCCTTCGGCGACGACCGCCGGCACGAGGTTCATGGGCGGCGTGCCGATGAAGCTCGCCACGAAGAGGTTCGCGGGGCGGTCGTAGACCTCGAGCGGCGTCCCCACCTGCTGCAGCCGGCCGCCGTTCAGGACCGCGATGCGGTGCCCCATCGTCATCGCCTCGATCTGGTCGTGGGTCACGTAGACGGTGGTCGTCTCGAGCCGCTTCTGGAGCTTCGAGATCTCCGCCCGCATCTGCACCCGCAGCTTGGCGTCGAGGTTCGAGAGCGGCTCGTCGAAGAGAAAGACGGCGGGCTTGCGCACGATGGCGCGGCCCAGGGCGACGCGCTGCCGCTGGCCGCCCGAGAGCTCCCGGGGCTTGCGGCCGAGGAGCGGGCCGATGCCGAGGATCTGCGCCGCCTCGTCCACCCGGCGCTTCATCTCGTCCTTCGGAGTCTTGCGGATCTCCAAGCCGAACTCGAGGTTCTCGCGCACCGACATGTGGGGGTAGAGGGCGTAGCTCTGGAAGACCATGGCGATGTCGCGGTCCTTGGGCGGCACCTCGTTGACCACCCGGCCGCCGATCGAGATGGTGCCGCCGCCGATCTCCTCCAGGCCGGCGATCATCCGCAGGGCGGTCGACTTGCCGCACCCCGAGGGCCCCACTAGCACCATGAACTCGCGGTCGGCGACGTCCAAGTCCAGGTCGGCGATGACGGCGACCTCGCCGAAGCTCTTCCGCACGTGCCGCAGCTTCACCTCGGCCATGGCGCCTCCGCTTCCAGGGCGACGGCCTCGCCCGCCAGGACGGCGCCGTTCGTCCGCATCACCTCGCGATAGAAGCGAGCGCTCCGCTTGGGCGTCCGCGCGAGGGTCTGGAAGTCGACGTGGACGATGCCGAAGCGCTTGGTGAAGCCCAGGCTCCACTCCAGGTTGTCGAGGAGCGACCAGGCGAAGTAGCCGCGGACGTCGACGCCCAGGGCGATGGCCCGGCCGACGGCCTGGATGTGCTCGCGGAGGTAGTGGACGCGGAGCGGATCGTCGACCTCGCCGCCGATCGCCGACGGCGGGTCGTAGAAGGCGGCGCCGTTCTCGGTGACGTAGAGGGGCGTCGGACCGTAGCGGTCGCGGAACCAGAGCAGGACGTCGGTCAGCGCCCGCGGGCAGACCTCCCAGCCGGTCTCGGTGTAGATCGACCCCGGCTGGCGGACCTTGGCGGCCCGCTCGACGACGACGGCGGGGTCGGCCCTCGTCACCCCGCGGGTGTAGTAGTTGATGCCCACGAAGTCGACCGGCGTCGCGATGCCGTCGAAGTCGGCGGCGGGGAAGTCGGGCCAGGCGTCGCCGAAGAGCTCCTTCATCTCGGCCGGGTAGGCGCGGCGGAAGACGGCGTCCAGGTACTGGCGGTTCATGTAGGCGTCGGCCAGGCGGCAGGCTGCCGTGTCCTCCGCGCTCGCGGACGCCGCCTGCTTGGGCTCCAGGTTGACGACCAGCCCCACCTGGTGCCGGCCGAGGGCGCGGTAGGCTTGGACGGCGCGGCCGTGGGCGCGCAGCAGGTTGTGCGAGGCGATAGGCGCCTCGTAGAGGTTGCGGTGTCCCGGCGCCAGGACGCCGTGGAGGTAGCCGCCGTCGGTGATGACCCATGGCTCGTTGATGGTCGCCCAGAGCTCCACGCGGTCGTCGAGAGCGCGGTAGGCGACAGAAGCGTAGTCGGCGAACCAGTCGGCGGCGTCGCGGTTGAGCCAGCCGCCGCGGTCGTCGAGGGCGGCCGGCAGGTCCCAGTGGTAGAGCGTCGCCATGGGCCGGATGCCGGCCTCGCGGAGGGCGTCGACGAGGCGGCGATAGAAATCGAGGCCGGCCTCGTTCACCCGCCCCGTGCCGGCGGGGAGGATGCGGCTCCAGGAGATGCTGAAGCGGTAGGCGCCCAGCCCCAGGTCGCGCATGAGGGCCACGTCCTCGGCCCAGCGGTGGTAGTGGTCGCAGGCGACGTCGCCGGTGTCGCCGCCCGCCATGCGGCCGGGGGTATGGCTGAAGCGCTGCCAGATGCTGGGGCCGGCGCCGTCGGCGAGAGGCGCGCCCTCGATCTGGTAGGCCGACGTGGCGGCGCCCCAGAGGAAGGCGGCGGGGAAGCGGGTTTCGGTCATCTCGGTCTCCAGCGTTGAGGGCCGTTGACACCCCGTGGGGATTGCAGTAGCGTAGCCGAAATGTAAGCGGTTACATAGCGATGACAGAAGGCCCGTCGCAACTGCCAAGATCCCGTCGCCGCGGCTCCCGGGCCGCGACGATCCACGACGTCGCCGCGAAAGCGGGGGTGTCGGTCGCCACCGTGTCCCGCGTGCTCAACGGCAAAGAGGTGGTGCGCCAGGAGACCTCGCGGCAGGTCCAGGCCGCGGCCAAGGCGCTGCGCTACGTGCCCAACGTGGCAGCCCGCTCGCTCAGCAGCCGGCGCAGCCAGACGGTCGGCATCGTCCTCCCCGACGTGCACGGCGAATTCTTCTCCGAAGTGATCCGCGGCGTCGACGTCGCCGCGCGCCGACTTGGATATCACATCCTCGTCTCCGGCTCGCACAGCGACGTCGGCGAGATGCTGGAGGTCTTGAAGACGATGCGCGGGCGGGTGGACGGCCTCGTGGTCATGGCCCCCGACGTGGCGCAGGCCGCGCTCCACCGCTCGCTGCCGTCCGACCTGCCGCTCGTCCTCCTCAACTCGGCCGACGAGGGGCGGGACGCGATCACCATCGACAACTACGGCGGCGCGCGCGCCATGATGCGCTACCTGGCCGACCTGGGCCACCGGCGCATCGCCTTCGTCAAGGGCCCGGCGCAGAACGCCGACGCCCGCGAGCGGCTGCGCGGCTTCCGCCACGCCATGCGCGAGCTCGGGGTGGCGGCGCCCGACCGCCAGGAGATCGGCGGCCACTTCACGGAGGAGTCGGGCGAGACGGCGGCGCGCCAGGCGCTGGCGGCGGCGCCGCGGCCGACGGCCATTTTCGCCGCCAACGACTCGATGGCCGTCGGCGCCATGGCGGCGCTCGCCGAGGCCGGGGTGGCGGTGCCGGGCGAGATGTCGGTGGCCGGCTTCGACGACATCCCGGTGGCCCGCTACGTGGCGCCGCCGCTCACCACCATACGGGTCGACATCGCCGACCTCGGACGGCGCGCCTTCGGGCTCCTGCTCGGCGCCATCGAACGACCCGCCGCCCCCGCGGGGCGGCGCGACTCCATCGCCACGACGCTCGTTGTCCGCCAATCCTGTTGTAGCCCTGAATTCCATTTGAGGACCCGCACGCTACCTGACCGGAAGCTCTGGGGCCGAAGAAAAGGAGAGGAGTCATGAGACGAACATTGAAGTCGGTTCTGTGGTGCGCGCTCATCGCCGGCGCGGTGGCGGCTTCCGCCGCCGCCCAGTCGACGGGAGCGACCCTCCGCGGCAAGGTGACGAACGAGGCGGGGGCGGGGCTCGCCGCCGCCAAGATAGAAGCCCGCGGCACGACGTCGGGCTTCGTCGAGACGATCACCGCCGGCAGCGACGGGTCGTTCCAGCTCGGCGGCCTCACCCCCGGCGAGTACAAGATCACGGTGTCGGCGGCCGGCATGGAGGCGCGCTCGGAGACGGTGACCGTCCTCGTCGGCCAGAACGTGAGCATCACCTTCGTGATGACGCCGACGGCGACCTTGAGCGAGTCGGTCACTGTCGTCGGCGAGCAGCTGGTCGACACCAAGTCCTCGGAGGCGGCGACGATCGTCACCCGGCAGCAGATCGAGAACCTGCCGCAGGACGACCGCAACTTCCTCAAGTTCGCGGGCCTGGCGCCGGGCATCCGGGTGTCGACCGACCCCCAGCGCAAGACGATCGCCGGCGACGCCCAGCCGGCCGAGCAGACCAACGTCTTCATCGACGGCGTCAGCTTCAAGAACGACGTCCTCCAGGGCGGCGTCGCGGGGCAGGACTCCAGCCGCGGCAACCCCTTCCCGCAGAACGCCGTGCAGGAGTTCCGCGTCATCACCCAGGACTACGGCGCGCAGTACGAGAAGGCGTCCTCCGCCATCATCAGCGCCGTCACCAAGTCGGGCGGCAACGACATCGCGGGCCAGGCCTTCTGGTTCTACCAGCCGAAGGCATGGGTGGCGACGCAGAAGGAGAATTTCGGCTTCTCGACCCTCACTACCAACAAGGACTACTCGCGCAATCAACCCGGGCTCTCGATCGGCGGACCGATCATCAAGGACAAGCTCCATTACTTCCTGGCCTACGAGGGCGACGACGAGCACGCGACGACGCCGGTGACCGTCGGCAACGGCGCCTTCGCCCAGCAGTTCAGCCAGTACGTCGGCGTCTTCCCCAGCCCCTTCAAGGAGAACCTGGGCTTCGGCAAGCTGAGCTGGCAGCCGGCGGACAACCAGCTCGTCGACTGGAGCAGCAGCTACCGGCGCGAGAGCGAGACGCGCGACTTCGGCGCTTCGACGATGACGTCCTTCCAGTCGGGAACGGACTTGAAGGAGTGGGTCTACACGTCGGCGCTCCGGCACCAGTGGAACAACGACAAGGCCCTCAACCAGGCGACGCTCTCCTGGCAGGACTATGCATGGAACCCGACGCCCTTGAATCCCGGCCTCGTGGGCCTCAACTACGAAGGCGTCCTCCGCATCGGCGGCAACAGCACTACCCAGAAGTTCGACCAGCGGCGCATCGAGCTGCGGGACGACTACAACTACGTGAAGACGGGCTGGGGGGGCGACCACAGCTTCTCGGCCGGCGTCAACCTCGACTTCCTGCACTACAACGTCAACAAGAGCCTGAACGGCAACCCGGTTTTCAACTTCAGAAACGATCCGGCGAACGGCTTCACCTTCGATGCGCCGTTCGAGGCGCAGTTCGGCTTCGGCAATCCGTTGCTCGCCACCAGCAACAACGAGTACGGCCTCTACGGCCAGGACACCTGGACCGTCAACCCGCACCTGACGCTGAACCTGGGGCTGCGGTGGGACTACGAGACGAATCAGCTCGACTCCTCCTACGTGACGCCGGCGAACATCGCAGCGGCGCTCGCCGGCCACGTGGACCCGAGCTATTTCTCCAACGGCAACAACCGCCAACAGTACAAGGACGAGTTCCAGCCGCGCCTGGGCTTCTCCTACGACCTCAAGGGCGACAGCAAGTCGGTCATCTTCGGCGGCGCCGGCCGCTACTACGACCGCCTCTTCCTGAACGCCACGCTCGACGAGCGCTACCGCCTGCAGTTCCCCGTCTACCGCATCGAGTTCTCGCCCGACGGGCGCCCGGGGACGATCAAGTGGGACCCCAAGTACTTGAGCGTCGCCGGCCTGAACGGGCTCATCGCCTCGGGGCAGACCAGCCCCGAGATCTACCTCCTGAACAAGAACACCAAGCCGCCCTATTCGAACCAGTGGAACCTGGGCTTCCGGCAGGCGCTCGGCACCTGGAACGGCTCGATCAGCTACAACAGCGTCCGCGGCTATCACGGCTTCACCTGGCTGTCGGCCACCGGCCTCTGCTGCTCGGCGCTCGTCCCCGGCTTCGGCAACGTGATCATCTCCGACCCCAGCGGCAAGGACTACTGGTACAGCGGCATCTTCCTCTCGCTCGACCGGCCCTTCAGCGGCAGGTGGGGAGCGCACTTCGCGTGGACGCACGCCAAGGCCGAGCAGAACGGCAACGATCTCTTCAGCCTCGACTACCCGAGCGCCGCCGCCTATCCGCGCCACGAGGTGCCCGGCAGCGAGCGCGACCGCATCGTCGCCAACGGCATCTTCAGCTTGCCCTGGGAGTTGCGCTTCGCCGCCACCCTCTCCTTCGGCACCGGAGGCGCGACGAACGTCCTCGACTTCTCGCAGGGCTTCGACCTCGCCGCGCGCGAGCGGACGCATCCGTTCGAACGCTCCATCCGGCCGCCGACGACCTGGGGTTTCGCCGACCGCTCGATCGACTTCCGCCTGGAGAAGGACTTCCGCACCTTCGGCAACGTCTCGGTGGGCGTCGTCGGCGAGGTCTTCAACGCCTTCAACTGGACGAACTTCGGCTGTCTCAACAACTTCATCCCGCCGGAGGGAAACCCGACCTTCGGCCAGCCGACCTGCACGGTCAACCTGGGCCGCCGCGAGCAGCTGGGCCTGAAGGTGAATTTCTGATGCGGTAGGGAAGAGGGCAGGCACGGGGGCCTGCCCCTACGGATCCGGTCGGGGCCGGTTGTCCCGACCGCGGCGTACGCGGCTAATGCGATGTCCGGTCGGGGCAACCCGGTGGTTGCCCCGACCGCAGGTGGACGCGGTTGATGCAATGATCGGCAGGGCAACCCCTCGCGGTTGCCCCTTTTTTCACCTTGGCGCCCATGCCGCGAATCCCGAGAAACATCGCCGCCCTCCTCCTCGCCGTCCTGCTGCTCGCCTGCGCGGGCACGCCGGCGGTCCGGCAGGCCGCGCCGGCCGCCGCGCCTTCCAGCACACCTGTCGCGGACGCCGCGCTCCTCGACGACGTCGAGAGCCGCAGCTTCCATTTCTTCTGGGACCTGGCCGACCCGCACACGCTGCTCATCCCCGACCGCGCGCCGACGCCGTCGTTCTCGAGCATCGCCGCCGTCGGCTTCGGTTTGACCGCCTACGGCATCGGCGCCGAGCGCGGGTACGTCACCCGCGAGCAGGCCGCGGAGCGGACGCTCGCCACCCTGCGCTCGCTCCTCGCCATGAAGCAGGGCCCCGAGCCGCACGGCGTCTCCGGCTACCACGGGTTCTTCTACCACTTCCTCGACATGCGGACCGGCCTGCGCTTCGAGGCCATCGAGCTGTCGACGATCGACACCTCGCTGCTCCTCGCCGGAGCCCTCTTCGCGCAGTCCTACTTCGACCGCGGCGACGCCGCCGAGACGGCGATCCGCGCTGCCGCCGAGGAGCTTTACGACCGCGTCGACTGGCCGTGGGAGCAGGTGCGGGCGCCGGCGATCAGCATGGGCTGGACGCCCGAGGAGGGCTTCCACACCTACGACTGGCGCGGCTACAACGAGGCGATGATCGTGGTAGTCCTGGGGCTCGGCTCGCCGACCCACCCGGTCGCCCCGGGCGCCTGGGACGAGTACACGAAGAGCGACCGCTGGGGGACCTTCTACGGCCAGGACCACCTCCTCTTCGCGCCGCTCTTCGGGCACCAGTACTCGCACGTCTGGATCGACTTCCGCGGCATCCAGGACGAGGTGACGCGGGCGCACGGCATCGACTACTTCGAGAACTCCCGCCGCGCGGCGCTGGCGCAGCACGCCTACGCCCTCGACAACCCGGGCCGCTACCGGGGCTACGGCGACCGCATCTGGGGTCTCTCCGCCTGCGACGGCCCGATGGACGCGACGATCGAGATCGACGGCCGGAAGCGGACTTTCTTCGGCTACGCCGCGCGCGGCGCCACGGCGGGTGATGTCCGCGACGACGGCACCATCACGCCGACCGCCGCCGCCTCGTCGATCGTCTTCACCCCGGAGCTCTCTCTTGCTGCCATCCGCGAGATGAGCCGCCGCTACGGCAGCCGCCTCTACTCGAAGTACGGGTTCCTGGACGCCTTCAATCCCACGCTGGTGACGAGCGCGGGCGTCAAGAGCGGGCGGGTCGATCCCCAAGAAGGCTGGTTCGACGTCGACTACCTGGGCATCGACGAGGGGCCGATCGTGGCGATGATCGAGAACTACCGGAGCGGCCTGGTCTGGAAGACGATGCGGAAGAACGAGCACATCGTCTCGGGGTTGAAGCGCGCCGGCTTCAGGGGCGGCTGGCTGGACGGGCGATGAAGGGCTGCCGTCCGCTCGCCGGAGTCCTTTTCCTCGCCTGTCTGCTCGGCGGGGCCGCCTGCGCCGAGCGCGGGGAGCGCGGCGTCGAGACGATCGAGCTCTGGGGGCTCGGCCGCGAGGGCGAGGTGGTGGCCGACATGATCCCCGAGTTCGAGCGCCAGAACCCCGGCCTCCGCGTCACCGTGCAGCAGATCCCCTGGATCGCGGCGCACGAGAAGCTGCTGACGGCCTATGCCGGCGACGCGACCCCGGACGTGGCGCAGATGGGGAACACCTGGATCCCGGAGTTCGTCGCCGTCCGCGGCCTCGCCGACCTGACGGCCTTCGCCCGGGCGTCGCCGGCGATCGACGGCCACGACGACTTCCCCGGCGTCTGGGCCACCAACGAGGTGGACGGCGCGCTCTACGGCATCCCCTGGTACGTCGACACCCGCGTCCTCTTCTACCGCAGCGACGTGTTGGCGGCGGTCGGCTACCCCCGCGGGCCGGCCACCTGGAGCGAGTGGATGGAGGCGATGACCCGTATCCAGCGGGAGCGGCGGACCCGTTTCGCCATCCTCCTGCCGATCAACGAGTTCGAGCCGATCGAGATGCTGGCGCTCTCGAACGGCTCGCTGTTCCTGCGCGAGAACGGCACCCGCGGCGGCTTCCAGGAGCCGGCGTTCCGCGACGCCTTCGGCTTCTACGTCGACGTCTTCCGCCGCGGCCTGGCGCCGGTGGTGAGCAACACCCAGGTCGCCAACCTCTACCAGCAGTTCGCGCAGGGCGACTTCGCCATGTACATCACCGGCCCCTGGAACGTCGGCGAGTTCAAGCGCCGGCTGCCGCCCGAGATGCAGGGCCGCTGGGCCACCGCGCCGCTGCCGGCGCGCGACGCCGGGGCGCCGACCGGCGTCTCCATGGCCGGCGGCTCGAGCCTCGTCGTCTTCCGCGCCTCGCGGCACCGGCGGGCTGCCGAGAGGCTGATCGAGTTCCTCTCCCAGCCGGCGCGGCAGGCTCGTTTCTTCACGGCGACCGGCGACCTGCCGGCGCGGCGAAGCGCCTGGGCGGCGCCGGCGCTGGCCCACGATCCCTACTTCCCGGCCTTCCGCCGGCAGCTCGAGCGCGTCCAGCCGCTGCCGAAGGTGCCGGAATGGGAGGAGATCGCCAACCTGATCGACGAGCACGGCGAGGCTGCCGTGCGCGGCGCGGCGACCCCGGCCGCGGCCCTGGCCGCCCTCGATCGCGAGACGGACGACGTCCTCGCCAAACGCCGCTGGGTGCTGGCGCACGTCCTTGGAGTGGGGAAGCCCAAGTCGCCGGCGGAGCGGCAGCGGTGAGGAACGAGGCCCGCGCCGCCGCTCTGTTCCTCGCCCCGGCGCTCGCCGTGCTCGGCCTCTTCTTCTTCCTGCCGGTCGTCGCCGGCTTCGCCCTCAGCTTGACCGACTTCGACCTCTATACCCTGGGTGATTTCCACGCCCTCCGCTTCGTCGCCCTGCACAACTACGCGGCCGTCCTCCGCAGCAGCCTCTTCTGGACGGCGCTCGGCAACACGCTCTACTTCTCGCTCGTCGGCGGCCCGCTCACGGTCGCCGTCTCGCTGGGCGCGGCGCTCCTGGTGAACGCCCGGGCCGCACGCTTTAAGCCCCTTTTCCGCACCGTCTACTTCGCGCCCGTCGTCACCACCCTCGTCGCCGTCGCCGTCGTCTTCCGCTTCCTCTACCACCCCCGTTTCGGCGCCATCGACCGCGCCCTCGTGGGCCTCGGCCTGCCGGCGATCGACTGGCTCGGCGATCCGCGCTGGGCCATGCCGGCGATCATCCTCCTCGCGGTGTGGAAGAACTTCGGCTACAACATGATCATCTTCCTGGCCGGCCTGCAGGCGATCCCCGAGGAGCTCTACGAGGCGGCGCGGATCGACGGCGCGGGAGCCTTCCGGCAGTTCCGCCACGTCACCCTGCCGATGCTCGGCCCTACCTTCCTCTTCGTCGGCATCGTCACCGCCATCGGCTACCTGCAGCTCTTCCCCGAGCCCTACGTGATGACCTACGGCGGGCCGCTCAACCGCACGCTCTCGGCAGTCATGCTGATGTACAAGGAAGGCTTCCGCTGGTGGCGGATGGGGTACGCCTCGGCGGTGGCCTTCCTGCTCTGCCTGGTGATCGCGGCGGCGACGGCGCTGCAGATGCGCTGGCAGGAGCGGCGATGAGAAGGCGGGCCTGGACGGTCCTCCTCCACGCCGCCCTCGTGGCCGGCGGCGCCGTCACCCTCTTCCCGCTCCTCTGGATGCTGTCGGCCTCGTTCATGACCAGCGGCGAGGCGACGACCTTCCCGCCGCACCTGGTCCCCCACGCCGCCACCCTCGAGCAGTACCGCCAGCTCTTCCTGCGTCTCAACCTCGGCCGCGCCTTCCTCTCGAGCGCGACCATCGCCGTCACCACCACGCTCTTCTCTCTGCTGATCAACTCGATGGCCGGCTACGCCTTCGCCCGCCTCCGCTTCGGCGGCCGCGAGCGGCTCTTCGGCCTGCTGCTGGCGGCGCTCATCATCCCGGCGCAGGTGGGGATGCTGCCGCTTTTCCTGCTGATGAAGGCGCTGCACCTCGTCAACACCTACTGGGGCGCCATCCTGCCGTCGCTGGCGAGCGTCTTGGGCATCTTCCTCATCCGCCAGTTCATGCTCTCGGTGCCGCAGGAGCTGCTCGAAGCGGCGCGCATCGAGGGCGCCGGCGAGTGGAGGATCTACCGGTCGGTGGTAATGCCGCTGGCGCGGCCGGTCCTCGCCACCCTGGCGATCCTCACCTTCATGACGACGTGGAACGACTTCATGTGGCCGCTCATCGTGCTCAGCGACCAGCGCCGCTACACGCTGCCGGTGGCGATGGCCAGCCTGGTCGGCGAGCACGCGCTCGACATCGAGCTGATGATGGCCGGCGCGGTCGTCACCGTGCTGCCGGTGCTCGTCGTCTTCCTCGCGCTCCAGCGCTCCTACATCGCCGGGCTGATGGCGGGAAGCGTCAAGGGTTGAGACGGCTCCTGGAGGCGGCCGCGCTGGCGGCGCTGGCTCTAGCAACTCCGGCGGCTCTAGCGGCTCCGCTGCCTCCAATCGCGGCCGGCGCCCGCGTCCTCGACGACTTCTCGTCGATCGCCGCCTGGTCGGCCCACCCGTCGGACGGCGTCTCGCTGACGCTCGGCCAGGACGCCGGCCGCCGCGGCGGCGGCGACCGCGCCCTGCGGCTCGACTTCGACTTCCACCGCCACGCCGGCTACGCCATCGCGCGGCGCAGCGTCGACCTCGACCTGCCGGCGAACTACGAGGTCACCTTCGCCCTGCGCGCCGAGGCGCCGGTCAACAACCTGGAGGTGAAGCTGATCGATGCGACGGGCGACAACGTCTGGTGGATGAACCGGCGGAATTTCGTCTTTCCGCGCGCCTGGCAGGAGGTCGTCACCCGGAAGCGGCAGATCTCCTTCGCCTGGGGTCCGCAGGGCGGCGGCGAGATCCATCATGTCGCGGCGATCGAGATCGTCGTCACGGCGGCGACGGGCGGCAAGGGCACGGTCTGGATCGACGATCTGGCCCTCG
>DATNKQ010000138.1:0-11521 GCA_035603315.1 Thermoanaerobaculia bacterium | reverse complement strand
CCAGCCCGACGCCGGCGCCTACCGTCCCCCCCTCGCCGCCGGGCTGCTGGGCGGCGTCGCCGATGGCGCGCGCGGTCTTGAACTTCAAGTAGGCGTTCATGTCGCCGATGGCGCCCATGCCGCTTCTCTCATCGATGATCTTCTGCACCTCGTCGGGCGGGGTGATGGCGCCGAGGAAGAGGTCCACGAGCTCGATGCCGTACTTGCCAAAGTCCTCGGCCACGCGGGCCTTCAGGCCCATGGCGAGCTCGTCGTAGACCTTGGGCAGGTCGAAGATGGTCTGCAGGTTCTCGCCCAGGAGGTCGGTGAGGCGCGCGACGATGACGTCGCGGAAGTAGGAGGCGACGCCGTCGGTCGTGTAGGCGCCCATCGTCCCCACCACGGTGTTGACGAAGAGCTGGGCGTTGGCCACCCGCACCGCGAACTTGCCGAAGGCGCGCAGGCGGACCATGGCGAGCTCGCGGTCGCGGTAGATCACCGGCTCCTTGGTCCCCCACTTGAGATCGAGGAAGGTCTTGGTGGAGACGAACACCACCGCCGCCTGAAACGGCGACTTGCCGCCGAAGGGGATGGAGAGGAGCGCGGTCAGGACCGGCACGTTCTCGGTCGCCAGAGTGTGGCGGCCGGGACCGAAGGTGTCGAGCGCCTTGCCGTCGCGGAAGAAGACCGCCTGCTGGCTCTCTTCGACGATGAGCTGGCTGCCCAGCTTGATCGCCGCGGTGCCGTCGCCCGGCACCCGCGCCACCATGGTCTGACCGGTCGGATCGTGGTACTGGATCACATCCATCGTTTCGTCTCCTCTTCGTTCACACCGTTCCGGTCTGGACCACGTTGCCGACGACCTGCGCGCGGCGCTGCCACTTGTCGGCCAGGGCGTGGGACCGCGCCAGCGCCTGGTCGAGCGCCGCCGCGGGATCGACGGCGCCGGGGGCCGGGACCGCCGCGACGGCCGCCTCGAGCTCCGCCAGGTCCTGAAGCACCGAGAGGTCGAACTCGTAGAGCCGCGCGAGCTCCGGCTCCTTGATCTTCACCGCATCGAAGAGGCCGGTGGCTCCATAGTCGCTGAAGCGGATCGCCTGCGACAGGCCGTCGAGCTGGCGGTCCAGGCGGTCGAAGCCGTTGAGCGCGCCGATCCGCCCGCCCTCGGTGTAGCTCCTGGCCTTCTCCCGCAGGGCGGACTTCAAGCGCGCCAGCTCGGCGGCCAGGTGCTCGCGCTCCAGCCGGTCGACGTCGCGCCGCAGCTCGCGGTCGTTGAAGCCGCGGAAGCCGGGGATCTTCTCCCCCAGGCGCTCGAAGACGTTGCGTTGCGCTTTCGCTTCCTCGTAGCCGTCGGTCATCGCCTCTCTCCTCCCTGCGGATCGTACGCCATCATCGTAGCAGAGGGAGATGGCGAGGCCTTTCCAGCAAGAGCTGACAAAAGGCTTCCCGGAAGCAACGCTTTTCGCTATTCTTCCCCGCAACAGGCCGGTTCACCTCCATGCTTTGGGGCGCCGACGCACGGCGGTCATCAGCTCGCGACAGGCGCCTCTTGCCGAGCCCGGAAAGGATTCTCCCCGTGGCGGTTCCGACTCCCCTCCCCTCTGGCCCGCGCGCATTCTGCCTTTCGCGGTCGAAGGGCCGGCGGGGCTGGGCCGCCGCCGCGCCGCTGCTCCTCGCGCTCCTCGGGGGCGCCGGCTGCCGGGCCAAGGACGCGCCGGACGCGGGGCCGCGGAACCTCCTGCTGATCACCCTGGACACCGTCCGCGCCGACCACCTGGGCTCCTACGGCTACGCCGCCGCCGAGACCCCGGCGCTCGACCGCCTGGCGCGCGAGGGAGCGCGCTTCGCGCAGGCGTCGTCGCCAGTGCCGCTCACGCTCCCGGCCCATTCGAGCCTGCTCTCCGGCCTGCTGCCGCCGCGCCACGGGCTGCGCAACAACGGGGCCGGCCGGTTCCCGGCGGCAGGCGCCACGCTGGCGACGGTCCTGGGAGCCGCCGGCTATCGCACCGGCGCCTTCGTCGGCGCCTTCGTGCTCGACCACCGCTTCGGGCTCGACCGCGGCTTCGAGGTTTACGACGACGACGTCCGGCGCGAGGCCGGCGGCGGTCCGGCGCAGGACGCCGAACGGCCGGGCAACGAGGTGGTGGATCGCGCCCTCGCCTGGCTCGAGCGGAGCGATGCGCGCGGCCGCCCCTTCTTTCTCTGGGTCCATCTCTACGACGCCCACGCTCCCTACGCCCCGCCCGCGCCCTATGGCGACCGCCATCCCGGGCGCCCCTACGACGGCGAGATCGCCTTCGCCGACGCCCAGGTGGGACGCCTCCTGGCGGCCCTCGATCGCCTGGGGCTGGACGGCCGGACGGTGGTGGCGGCGGCGGCCGACCACGGCGAATCGCTGGGGGAGCACGGAGAGCTGACCCACGGCCTGCTGCTCTACGAGCCGACCCTGCATGTGCCGCTCCTCCTGCGGGCCCCGGGGACGATCGCCGCCGGCCGCGTCGTTCACACGCCGGTCAGCCTGGTCGACCTCGCCCCCACCCTGGCCGGCCTGGTGGGCCAACCGTGGAAGTCCGGCACCGACGGCCGCGATCTCTCGCCGGCGTTGGCGCACGGCGAGGAGCCCGGCGAAGCCGACCTCTACGCCGAGACGCAGTATCCGCGGCTCTTCGGCTGGAGCGGCCTGACCGCCCTGCGGCGCCGGGACCGCAAGTACATCCGCGCCCCCCGCCCGGAGCTCTACGACCTGCGCCGGGACCCCGGCGAGAGCGCCAACCTGGCCGCCGGTCAGGCTGCGGGCGCGGAGGCCCGCCGCTTCGACGCTCGCCTGTCGGCGCTCTCGGCCTCCTCCCCACCGCTGCCGCAGACCCCTGCCACGGCTCCCGCGTCGGACGATGCCGAGGCCCGCGCGCGCCTGGAGAGCCTCGGCTATGCCGCTCCCAGGAGCTCGGCGCCTTTGGCGACAGGAGATCTCGCCGGCGCCGACCCCAAGGATCGGGTGGCGCTCTTTCGGCGTTTCGAGGAGGCCAATACAGCCCTGCGCGAGGGCAAGGTCGGCGCGGCGACGGCCGAGCTCGAGTCGCTGGTCGCCGCCGATCCCGGCAACCCGGTCTTCCGCGGCAAGTTGGCCGAGACTTGGCGCGAGCGGGGCGGGCTGGCCAAGGCCATCCCCCTCTACCGGCAGGCGGCGGCGGCCGCCCCGGCGGACTCCGAGGCCTGGTACAACCTGGGGGTGGCCCTGGAAGAGGCCGGGCAGTCGGCCGAGGCCCGCCGCGCCCTGGCCGAGGCCGTCCGTCTGGACCCCGCGCGGCCCGAGGTGCACAACGCCTACGGCATCGCCCTCCTCCACGACGGCAGCCCCGACCCGGCGCTTGCCGAGTTCGAGCGGGCGATCGCCCTGGACGGCAGGAACGCCCGCGCTTTCAACAACCTGGGCAACGTCCTGCGCGGCCGGCACCGGCTCGCCGAGGCGGAGACCGCCTACCGGCGGGCGACCGCGCTCGCCCCGCGCTACGCCGAGGCCTGGAACGGCCTGGGAACGCTGGAGGTCGAGCGCGACCGCCCGGCCGAGGCGCTTCCCTGCTTCGACCGCGCCCTGGCGCTCGCTCCCGAGTATCATGAGGTGCGACTGAACCGCGCTATCGCTTACGAGCTCATGGGAAACACTCGCGCCGCCGCGGCGTCGTACCGCGATTTCCTCGCCGCGGCGGGGCAGAACCCGGAATTTGGAGCGCAACGCCGGGCCGCGCAGCAGCTGCTCGCCCGCCTGACCCACCGCGAAGCGGGCCTCGCGCCGGAAGAGAGGAGGTGATCGCCGCCCGATGACCGGCAGTTTCGCTTCGCGAAAGGTCCAATCCAATTTCTTTCAAGAGGAACCAAAGGAGATTGATCGTATGACTCTGATGAAACATCCCGCGATCCGGTGGGCCGCGGCCGCGGCCCTGGTGGCCGCCTTCGGGTTGGCCGCCCTGCCGCACAGAGCCGACGCCCAGACCTCGGGCGGCAACCTGGCCGGCCGCGTCCAGGACGACAAGAAGGCGCCGCTACCCGGCGTCACCATCAATGCCACGGAGAAGGCGACCGGCTTCGCCCGCTCCGGCGTCTCCGGCCCCGACGGCACCTTCCGCATCGCTGCGCTGCCGGTCGGCATCTACACCGTCAAGGCGGAGCTCGAAGGCTTCGCCACCGTCAACGTCGAAGAGGTGAGGATCAACGTGGCGACCGACCGCATCCTCGAGGTCACCATGAACCCGGCGAAGCTCCAGGAGAGCATCACCGTCGTCGACGAGGCGCCGCTGGTGGCGAACTCGCCGTCGATCGGCACGGTGGTCAGCCAGAAGGAGCTCGAGGGCCTGCCGCTCAACGGCCGGCAGTTCGCCAATCTCGCCTCCCTGGCGCCCGGCACCTCGCTGTCGGTCAACAGCGACCCCACCAAGCCCGGACAGCTCACGGTGGCCCTGAACGGCGGCAGCGGCAGGAACGTCAACTACCTCGTCGACGGCGGCGACAACACCGACGACACCATCGGCGGCGCCCTCCAGAACTTCAACCTGGAGAGCGTGCAGGAGTTCAAGATCCAGACCCAGCAGTACAAGGCCGAATACGGCCGCACCACCGGCGGCGTTCTCTCGGTGGTCACCAAGACCGGCACCAACAACTTCGCCGGCGGAGCCTACGGGTTCTTCCGCGACAAGAGCCTGAACAGCGAGACCGTCAGCGAGAGGGCGGCCGAGGCGCAGGGCGGCACCGGCAAGCAGCCCTACCGGCGCGAGCAGTACGGCGCCTCCTTCGGCGGCCCCATCGTCCAGGACAAGGTGCACTTCTTCGCCACCTGGGAGAAGACCGACCGCAAGACCTCCTACAGCATCAACACCGGCGGCGTCCTTCCCGGACTCGACGGCAGCGCCATCCCCATCCCCTTCACCGACGAGCTGGGCACCGCCAAGCTGACCTACGACATCTCGGCCAAGCAGTACCTGCAGGTGCGCTACGGCTACCAGAAGAACTCGGACAAGTACGGAGCCAGCCCGATCGTCGCCCCGAGCGCCCTCGGCACGGTGACCAACGACTACAAGTCGCTGCTCATCGGGCACACCGCCCAGCTCGGCGCCGACTCGTTGAACGAGGCGCTCTTCCAGTACACCAAGTTCAACAACAGCATCACCGCCGACTCCAACCAGCCGACCCTCTTCTTCCCCTCCGGCGTGGTGGAAGGACAGAACCAGAACACCCCGCAGACGACCAACCAGACGAAGTATCAGTTCAAGGACGACTACAGCTGGTCGAAGACGCTGTGGGGCCACCGGCACGACTTCAAGGTGGGCGCCAACTACGTCAACGAGCCCACCCTCTCGGGCGACTTCTCGGTCGGCACGACCGGCCAGTTCACCCTGCGCGACAACAACGTCAACTCGCCGGTCGAGGAGATCACCGTCTTCGGCGGCTTCTCGGGCCAGTCCACTCCCATCAAGCAGTACAGCGGCTACGTCCAGGACGACTGGTACGCGAGCGACCGGCTGACCGTCAACGTCGGCTTGCGCTACGACCTGTGGACCGGCTACGACCTCGACCAACGATCGAACCCGATCTGGCAGGTGCTGTCGACGCAGACGAAGTACCACGAGTCGTACCTGCGCGACTTTCAGGGCGGCAAGGGCGGTGTCCTCAAGAACGACACCAACAACTGGGCCCCCCGCATCGGCGCCACCTGGGACCTGAAGGGCGATGGCCGGCACCTGCTGCGCGGCGGCTGGGGCATCTACTACGACTTCCCCTACACCAACGCCACCATCCTCTTCCCCGCCAGCGCCGTGCAGTCCAACTACGGCGTCGTCTACGACCTCATAGGACCCCCGGATGGCTCAGGCATCAAGAACCCGGACGGCACCGTCTTCCATCCCGGACAGCCGCTGCCGCCCAACGGCAAGCCTCTCGGCGCCTTCGCGCCCAACGAGATCGCCTCGCCGACCCTGGCGACGCCGAAGTCGACCCAGGCCTCTCTCGGCTACTCCTGGGAGGTCAACAACTGGCTGGGCCTGAACCTGGAAGGGGTCGACATCATCTACTCCGACCTCCCCTACCGCGTCAAGATCAACGCCGTGGACCCCACCACCGGCGCCCCTCGCTTCCCGACCCTCGGCAACTTCCGGCTCTGGCTGGGCAACGGCAGCGCCACCTACCGCGGGTTCAACATCGGCGCCCACGCCCGGCTGACCAAATTCGACTTCCAGGGCTTCTACACCTACTCGACGACCAACGGCAACGTGCTGGCCGGGGCCGACGAGTTCCGCCTGACCGACGCGTCGCACCAGCCGGAGCTCGGCGGCGGCAGCCGCAAGGACGTTTCGGCCGATCCCCTGGACCCCTCCTGCAGCGCCTGCTTCGGGCCGCTCAACACCGACGCCAAGCACCGCGTGACCTTCGCCGGCACCTACCGGGCGCCCCTGGGGATCGACCTCTCGGGCATCTTCCGCTACCGCTCCGCGCAGCCCTACATGATCCGCTTCGGAGCGTCGTCGGACCCGACTATCATTCCTCCCATAAAGGATGACCGCAACGGCGACAGGTTCGCCATCGACCTCCTGCCCGGCCAGCACGTCAACGCCGGCCGCGGCGCCTCCTTCTCGCAGTTCGACCTCCGGCTGTCGAGGGAGTTCACCTTCGCCAGCCACGCCAGCATCGAGCTCATCGGCGAGGTCTTCAACGTCTTCAACGCCAAGAACCCGGCGGCCTTCGTCAACGTCTTCGACGCCAAGACCGGCAACCCTGTCGGCAAGAAGGCCAACGTCTTCGCCGGCGACCCGCTCCAGGGCGAGCAGCGCCTGGCCCAGCTCGGCCTGCGCGTGCGGTTCTAGAGGTTCAGACGGGCCGGTCCGCTCCGGGCCGGCCCGTCTGGAAGATCAAGGGGGCGCTTCGGCGCCCCCCCGTTTTTGAGGGCACCTGCTAGCTCGCGGCGACCGGCGCCTGCGCCGGAGCGAGATCGAAGAATGGGGCATCGGCGGGCGAGGCAGGACGCAGCTCGTCGAACCAGGTGGCGTTGGCGTCCTTCTCGGCGAAGAAGGGTCGTCCCACCCAGGCGGGGTCGCGCGCCTGCAGGAAGTCGAGGACGAAGACCTCCCGGCCGCCGACGCTGGCGCTCCCCAGCAGGCGGACCTTGCCCTCGGTCGTCGACATGATCGGCCCCCGCAACGCACGCGCCAGGCCGGAGAGCTGGCGGTAGGCGGCGATATAGATCGCATAGACTTCTTCCAAGGGCAGCTCGAAATACTTCCGCGGGCCGGTGTCGCGCGCCACGAACATGTAATAGGGCGTCATCCCCATCTGCACGCTCTGGGAGCAGAGCTCGCGCCAGATCGCGGCCGAGTCGTTGACGTGGCGAACGACGGGGGCCTGCAAGCGGATCTCGGCGCCGGTCCCCCGCAGGCGGCGGATGCAGTCGCGGGCGAGGTCGGTCGAGAGCTCCACGGGATGGCTGAAGTGGACCATCATCGCCAGATGCCGTCCGGCGGCGACGACCTCCTCGAAAAGCCGCAGCAGATCGTCGGCATCGGGGTCGCTCACCAGGCGCTGCGGCCAGTAGGCGGGCGCCTTGGTGCCGAGGCGGATGCTCCGCACGTGATCGAGGTCGGCGGCGAGCAGCGGCTCGACGTAGCGGCGCAGCAGGCGGGCGTTCATGATCAGCGGATCGCCGCCGGTGATCAGCACGTCCGTAACCTCGCGGTGGGCCCGCAGGTAGGCGACCAGGTCGTCGCTCTCGGCGGCGCTGAACCGCAGGTCCGGAAGATCCACGAACTGGGCCCAACGGAAACAGTAGGTGCAGTAAGCGTGACAGGTCTGACCCTGGCTGGGGAAGAACAGCACCGTCTCGGCGTACTTGTGCTGCAGGCCGGGCAGGGCGAGGCCGTCGAGCTGCGGCACGTTGTACTCCATCTGCCCGCCGGGGTGGGGGTTCATCCGCCGCCGGATGCGGTCCGCCAGAGCGGCGATCGCCGGCGCTGGCGCCCGTTGCTTCAGGAGGTCGCGAATCGCCTGGTAGTCGTCCTCGTCGAGCATCTCGCGCTGCGGGAAGGTGAGCTGGAAGATGGGATCGTCCGGCACCTTTCGCCAGTCGATCAACTCTGCCACGTAGAGGTTGGTCCGAAACGGCAGCACCTGCGAGACGACGAGGACCGCTTCGCGGAGCTCCGCCGACAGGCGGCCCCACAGCGGCGTGGCGGCGATGTTGCTCGCCGCGATGGCGCGGAAAGCGGGCTCCGCGGCAGGCATGGCGGCGCCCCGCTCACTCATGCCGCAGCGCCACCATGGGGTCCACCCGCGCCGCCCGCCGCGCGGGGATGTAGCCGGCCACGAGGGCGACGGCGACGAGGAACGCCGCTCCGCCCAAGAAGGGGATCGGCTCCAGGCTGCCGACCTGGTAGAGCTGGCCGGCCAGCCAGCGCGTCAGGAGATAGCCGGCCACGATCCCGAACGCCACCCCGGCGAGCGCCAGCCGGGCGGTGCGGCCGAGGATGAGGCGCAGGGCGTCCTCCGCGCTGGCGCCGAGCGCCATGCGGATGCCGATCTCCTTGGTGCGCTCGACGACCGTGTAGCCGTTGAGGCTGAAGACCCCCACCGCCGCCAGCACCAGGGCGAGGACCGCGAAGCTGGCGACCAGGACGAGCAGGAACCGCGGCCGCGCGAGCGCGGCGGCGACGTGCTGCTCCATGGTCCCCAGTCCGTTGACCGGCTGATCGCGGTCCAGGGCGTGCACCTCCCGCCGCACCGCGGCGGCGAGCGCCAGCGGCTCGGCGGTCGTGCGGACCACCATCTGGAGACCGCTGCTGGGCGACTGCGGCAGCGGCAGATAGGCCTCCGGCTGGGGCTCGGAGGCCAGCGAGTCGTGGACGACGTCGCCCACGACGCCGACCACCTCCACCCAGGGACCCTCGGGATCGAAGCGGACGCGCTGGCCGAACGATTTCTCCTGCGGCCAGTAGCGGCGCGCCAGGCTGCGGTTGACGAGAGCGACGGCCGGCGCATGGGCGTCGTCGCGATCGCTCAGCTGGCGCCCCTCGACGAGCGGGATCCCCATCGTCTGGAAGTAGGCAGGGGTAAGGGCGCGGACGCCGATCTCGGGGGGGCCGGAAGGAGGGGTCGGCTTGCCCTGGAGGGTCAGCGTGCCGATGCCGAATCCGGGATCGAGCGGCAGGCGGGTGATGCCGGCCGCCGACACGACCCCCGGCAGCGACTGCAGCCGGCGGGCGAGGTCCGCGAAGAAGGCCACCTGCTGCTCCTCCCGCGAGTACTTCCGGGGCGGCAGCCCGACCGAGAAGGTGAGGACGTTGGCGGGGCGGAACCCCGGGTCGACCCCCTGCAGCCGCACGAAGCTCTGCACCATCAGGCCCGAGGCGAGCACCAGGAGGAGGGCGAGGGCGATTTGCGCCATCACCAGGGCGGCGGTCAGGCGGCTGCGCCCGCCGCCCGCCGAGCCTCCCTTGCCGCCCTCCTTGAGCGCCTCCTGCAGGTTCGCGCGGGAGGCCCGCAGGGCGGCGCCTAAACCGATGCCCAGGCCGGCCAACGCCGACAGGCCGAGGGTATAGACGAGCACGGCGGCGTCGAGCCGGATGGTCTCCGCCCGCGGGATGTCCGCCGGCAGGAGCGCCGGCAGCAGGCGGATGGCGGCCTGGGCCAAGAGGATTCCGCCCAGACCGCCCAGGGCCACCAGCAGCAGGCTCTCGCCGAGGAGCTGGCCGACGAGCTGCGCCCGGCTCGCCCCGAGGGCGGCGCAGAGCGAGGTCTCCCGGCCGCGCGCCAGCGCCCGCGCCAGGAGCAGGCTGGCGACGTTGGTGCAGGCGATCAGCAGCAGGAAGGTGACGGCCCCCAGGAGCGCCAGGATGCTGGTGCGCACCGGGCCGACGATCTGCTCCTGGAAAGGTACGAGGGTGGCGCCGACCCCCGCGCAGTCCTTGGGGAAGTCGGCGGCCAGCCGCCGCGCGATGGTGCCCACGTCGGCCCGCGCCTGGGCCAGCGTCACGCCCGGCGCCAGGCGGCCGATCACCTGCAGGAGATGGACGGCATGGTTGTCGAGCTCGGGGCGCGGCAGCTGGGGGACCCACAGGTCGTTGCCCTGCGCCGGCGACTTGAAGTGCAGGGGCACGCTGAAGTCCGGCGGCATGATGCCGATCACCGTGTAGCGCTTGTCGTTGATGCGCAGGCTCTGCCCGAGGACTCGGCGCTCGCCGGCGAAGCGGCGCTTCCAGAGGGCGTGCGAGAGGATCACCGTCGGCTCGGCGTCGGTGCGGACGTCCGCCGCGGTGAAGGCCCGGCCGAGCAGCGGCTCCCTACCGAGCAGAGGGAAGAAGTCGGCGCTCACCTCGGAGCCGAAGACGACCTCGGGCTCGTCGCCTTCCACCAGGTTGAAGGCGTGCGAGCGCAGCGCCACGAGACCCGTGAAGGCATGGCTCTGCCGGCGGTAGTCGTCGAAGGTGGCCGGCGCGACGCTCAGCCGCGAGTCGCCGCCCTGCCGCGAGTGGTCCTCCCAGAGGGAGATCAGGCGCGCGGGGTCGCGGTAGGGCAGGGGCCGCAGCAGGACAGCCTGGGCGATGCTGAAGACGGTGGTGTCGGAGGCGATCGCCAGCGCCAGGGTGAAGGCCGCCAGCGCCGTGAAGCCCGGGCTGTGCTGCAGGCGGCGGAGCGGGATCTGCAGGTCGCGGATCAGCATGGGATCGACTCTCCATGGGAAGCGTCGGCAGACCTCTCCAGGCAGCGCTTCACCTGGTCCGCCACCAGTTCGACCTCGGGGGGCTCGAGCAGCGAGTAGTGGTCGCCCGGCACCCAGACCACCTCCACTCCCCGTTCCGCCAGCCTCTCCCAGCCCAGCGTCGGATCTCCGGCGCCGTCTCCTCCGGAGCCTTGCGCCCGCACGAGCGTGAGGCTCCCGGGATAGCCTGTCGGGGCGTAGCCTGCGACCCGTCGGATCGTATCATCGAAGACATCGAGGCGCCGTTGGACCTGCTCCTCGCCGGCGTCGGCGGCGAGCACGCCGGCCGCTCGCGCGGCAGCGAGGATTCGGCGCACTCTCTCCACCGCCCCGAGCTGCCGAAACTCCTCATAGGAGAAGGGCGGATCGGGGAGCCGGCGGCCCAGGAGATCGAGGCCGAAGCGGGCCGCGATCTCCGCCGGTTCGAGCCCGGCGGCCGGCGGCGACGGCGCCCGGCTGTCGAAGAGGATCAGCTCGGCCACGCGCTCTCCGGCGCCCACCAGCTGGACCGCCATCTCGAAGGCGATGACCCCGCCGACGCTCCAGCCGGCGAGCCGATAGGGACCGCTCCCGGAGCGCCGCAGGATCTCGACGTGGCCTGCCGCCAGGGCGGCCAGGCCGGCGCCCGCGGCGCCGGAACCGTGGAGGAGGGGCGACTCGATGCCGTAGACCGGCTGGTCGGGACCGAGCCGCCGCGCCAGCTCGACGTAACAGAGGACGCCGCCGCCCGGGTGGATGCAGATCAGAGGAGGCCGGTGGCCGGTTGGTTGGAGGGGGACGAACGGCGAGAGCGGCGGCGCCGCCGTC
>DATNKQ010000137.1:0-5114 GCA_035603315.1 Thermoanaerobaculia bacterium | reverse complement strand
TTCGCCGTCGCCGCGAAGCCGCAGGGCCGGCCGCCCCTGCTCCCCCGCCATGACGAGGGCGGCCGTCGAGACATCGCAGCCGACGTAGCGACAGCCGGCCGGCATCCACAATGCGTTCTCGCACGAGCCGCAGCCGAGGTCGAAGACGCGCTGGCCCGGCCGCAGGTAGCCGAGCAGGAGCCGGCGCTCGGGCGAGGCCTCGGGATTGGCCGCCGCCGCCTGCGCGTAGTAGTCGCGGCTGCCGGCCCAGAACTGAGAGAGGCGGCGCTTGGCGGAGGGCTCGGCCACTTCCCTAGCTCTCTTCTTTGCCTCCCGCTCCCAGGCCGAGCCTGGCGCGCGCCGCCGCCAGGCGCGCGATGGGGACGCGGTAGGGAGAGCAGGAGACGTAGTCGAGGCCGACGCGCTCGAAGAAATGGATCGAGTGCGGATCGCCGCCGTGCTCGCCGCAGACCCCGAGATGGAGGTGAGGGCTCGTCTGCCTCCCCTTTTCGCAGGCCATGCGGACCAGCTGTCCCACCCCCTGCTCGTCGATCCGCGCGAAGGGGTCGTAGGGGAGGATCTTCTGCTCCAGGTAGGCGGGCAGCCACTTGTTGGCGTCGTCGCGCGAATAGCCGTAGGTCATCTGGGTCAGGTCGTTGGTGCCGAAGGAGAAGAAATCGGCGTGGCGCGCGATCCGGTCGGCGACCAGGGCCGCGCGCGGCACCTCGATCATGGTGCCGATGAGGATGTCGAGCTGCATCCTCTGCTCCTCGAGCACCCGCTTCACCACCGCCGCCGTGCGTTCGCGAAGCTTGGTCATCTCCTCCTCCGTCCCCACGAGCGGCACCATGATCTCCGGCCGCACGTCGTCGCCGGCGCGAGCGCGGGCGCAGGCGGCGCGGACGATGGCCTCGACCTGCATGTCGTAGATCTCGGGCGCCGTCAGGCCCAGCCGGCAGCCGCGGTGGCCGAGCATGGGGTTGGCCTCGGCGAGGGCCGCCGCCCGCGAGGCCACCTCCTCCGCGGGAATCCCCATCGCGGTCGCCAGCTCCGCCAGGGCCTTCTCCCCGTGGGGCAGGAACTCGTGGAGCGGCGGGTCGAGGAGCCGGATGGTGATCGGCAGGCCGGAGAGGGCGGCGAAGATCCCCTCGAAGTCGCCCTGCTGCATGGGCAGCAGCCGGGCGAGGGCCGCGGTGCGCTCCGTCTCGTCCCGCGCCAGGATCATCCGCCGCACCCAGGGGAGGCGCTCCTCGTCGAAGAACATGTGCTCGGTGCGGCAGAGCCCGATCCCTTGGGCGCCGAAGGCGCGGGCCACGGCGGCGTCGCGGGGGGTGTCGGCGTTGGCGCGCACCTTCAGCCGCCGGGCTTCGTCCGCCCAGCCGAGCAGAGCGACGAACGAGGTGACCGCCGGCGAGCCCGTCGCCGCCCCCTGCCCGCCGATCAGCACCTCGACGACCTCCGAGGCGCGGGCCGCCAGCGCTCCGGCGATGACCTCCCCCGTAGTGCCGTCGATCGACAGGTCGTCCCCCTCGTGCAGCACGCGGTCGCCCGAGCGCACCTCGCCGGCCGCCTCGTCGACCGCCAGCTCGCCGGCGCCGACGACGCACGGCTTGCCCATGCCGCGGGCGATGACCGCGGCGTGCGAGGTCATGCCGCCCCGCGAGGTGAGGATGCCGGCGGCGGCGTGCATGCCGACGATGTCCTCGGGCGAAGTCTCGGCGCGCACCAGGAGGACCGGGCCGGAGGCCGCCATCTCGGCCGCGCGCTCGGCGGTCAGGGCGATGCGCCCCGCCGCCGCGCCCGGCCCGGCGGGAAGGCCGCGGGCGAGGAGCCGGCCGGCCGTCACCGCCTGCTCCTTCTGCGCCGGATCGAAGACCGGCGCCAAGAGCTGCTCCAGGTGCTGCGGCTCGACCCGCGCGAGCGCCTCGGGCGGCGCGATCAGCCCCTCCTCCACCATGTCGACGGCGATGCGCACCGCCGCCGGCCCCGTCCGCTTGCCGGTGCGGGTCTGCAGCATGTAGAGGCGGCCGTGCTGGATGGTGAACTCGAGGTCCTGCATGTCGCGGAAGTGGCGCTCCAGGGTGCGGCAGACCTCGTCGAGGCCGCGGTAGGCCGCGGGAAAATCGGCTTCCAGGCCGCCGGCCTCGCCGGACGCGGGCACGATCGGTTTCGGCGTGCGGATGCCGGCGACCACGTCCTCCCCCTGGGCGTTGGTCAGGTACTCGCCGTAGACGCCCTGGGCGCCGCTCGCCGGATTGCGGGTGAAGGCGACGCCGGTGGCGCAGTCGGCGCCGCGGTTGCCGAAGACCATGGCCTGGACGTTGACCGCCGTGCCCAGGTGGTCCGGGATGTGGTTCAGGCGCCGGTACTCGCGCGCGCGGCGGTTGTTCCAGCTTTCAAAGACGGCGCCGATGGCGCCCCAGAGCTGCTCCCTGGGATCCTGGGGGAACGGCTTGCCGTGCCCCGAGAGGAGACCCTGGAACTTGCAGGCGACGACGCCCAGCGACTCGCGCGACAGCTCGGCGTCGGTCTCCACGCCCTGCTTCTGGCGCGCCGCGGTCAGCACCTCCTCGAAGGCGTGATGGGGAACCCCGAGGACGACGTCGCCGTACATGGTGAGCAGGCGCCGGTAGGCGTCCAGGAGGAACCGGGGATCGGTCCCCTTCTTCATCTGGGCGTCGACGATGGCGTCGTTCAACCCCAGGTTCAGGACGGTGTCCATCATCCCCGGCATGGAGAGGGGGGCGCCGGAGCGCACCGAGACGAGGAGCGGGTTGTCGGGATCGCCGAAGCGTTGGCCCTGGAGCTGCTCCAGGTGGGCGAGCTGGCCGTCGACCTCCGGGCGCAGGCTCTCGGGGTAGCTACCGCCATGCTCCTGGAAGTAGGTGCAGACCTCCGTCGTGATGGTGAAGCCGGGCGGCACCGGCAGCTGCAGGCGGCCCATCTCGGCCAGGCCGTAGCCCTTGCCCCCCAGGAGGTCCTTGCCCTTGCCTTCCCCTTCGGCGCTGCCGCCGCCGAAGGCATACACGTGCTTGTCCGCCATCAGGGTACCTCCATGAGCATGTCTTGGTCTTACCTCGTCAACCCCTCGCGGAGCGCGGGATCGCCGTCGCGGGCCCGCTGCTCGGCGCGGTCCACCACCACCTCGGTCAGCCGGGCGGTGCGCGAAGCCGTCCTGCCGATCGCCTGCAGGAGGGCGATCCGGTTCTGGCGCACCCGTGGGTCGGGATCCATCACCAGCACCTCGACGAAGAAGCGGTCGAGGACCGGCGCCAGGTCCGCGATGCGCAGCAGGCAGCGCTCGTAGTCGCCGGCCGCGGCCGCCCCCTCGACCTCGGCGCGCAGCCCCGCGAAGGCGGCGGCGAGGTCGCGCTCGGCGGGCGCCGGGAGGAGCGACTCGTCGAACGGCTGCTCCGGAGCGTCCTTGACGATGTTGGCGATCCGCTTGGCGGCGAGGACGACGGCCAGGAAGCCGGGCCGCTCGCGCACCCGATGCAGGGCCTCGACCCGGGCCTCGAGGTCAGGGAGGTTGCTGCCGCCGACCGCCAGCGCCGCCTCGATCTCGTCGTAGGCGTAGCCGGCGAGACCGAGGACGTAGCGCACGCGGTCGTGGAGGAAGGGGCGCAGGTCCTCGAGCACCTGCTCGGGCGTCCGCGACAGGCGGTCGCCGTAGAGCCGCACCGCCTTCGCCGCCAAGAGGTCGAAATCGAGCGGCACCTTCCCTTCGAGGGCGATGCGCACCGCTCCCTGGGCGGCGCGCCGCAGGCCGAAGGGATCGCGGCTGCCGGTGGGGACGAGCCCGAGCCCGAAGATCCCCGCCAGGGTGTCGACGCGGTCGGCGAGGCCGGCGACCTGGCCGACGCGGCCGCGCGGGATGCGGTCTTCCGTCGAAGCCGGCAGATATTGGTCGTAGATCGCCTGCCAGATCTCCTCCGGCTGGCCCTCCTCGCGGGCGTAGATGCCGCCCATGATCCCCTGGAGCGAGGTGAACTCCTTGACCATCTCGGTGGCCAGGTCGGCCTTCAGGAGTCGCGCCGCCGCGGCGGCCCGCTCCGCCAGGCCTCCGTCCGCGCTCCAGCCGAGCTGGGCGCAGATGGCCTCGGCCAGGGCGGCCAGGCGCTCCGCCTTGGCGGCGTAGCTCCCCAGCCGCTCGTGGAAGCCGAGACGATCGAGCTGCGCGGCGCGCCGCGCCAACCCCACCTTGCCGTCCTCGGCATAGAAGAAGCGGGCGTCGGCGAGGCGGGCCGCCACCACCCACTCGTTGCCCGAGCGCGCTCGTCCTTCCGGGTCGTCGGGACGGTCCATGACGGTGAGGAAACGCGGCAGGAGGCCGCCGCCGTCCGCCGGCGCCTCCAAGGTGAGGGCGCTCTGGTGGTCGCGCAGGCTGGTGGTCAGCACCTCGGCCGGAAGCTCCAGGAACTCGCGGTCGAAGCTCCCCTCGAGAACGCCGGGGATCTCGCAGAGGGCGACGAGCTTGTTGAGGAGAGCGGCATCCTCGACCAACCTGCCGCCCGCCGCCGCCGCCCGCTCGCTCATGGCTTCGAGCAGCGATCGCCGCCGCTCCTCCGCCCGCACCTCGATGCCGCGGGTGGCGAGCTTCTTCCGATAGTCGGCGGCGCCGCGGACGCGGAACGGCTTGGGCGAGAGGACGGGATGCCCCACCGTCTCGTCTCCGGCCGCGATGCCGTAGAGGTCGAAGGGCACCAGCTTGCCGTCGAAGAGCGAGACGACGCCGTGCACCGGGCGCACCCACGGCCCCTCGCCCGACCCCCAGCGCATGGTCTTCGGCCAGGAGAGCTCGGCGAGGACGCGGGGGACGAGCTCCGCGAGCACCTCGGGGGTGGGGCGCCCGGCGGTGCGGAGGGTCGCCGCCAGGTACTCCCCTTTCTCGTTGGCGATCCGGCGGAGCTCGTCCGGCGAGACACCGCAGCGGCGGGCGAAGCCCTGGAGGGCCGGAGTGGGCGCGCCGTCGGCGGTGTAGGCGACCCGCACCGGCGGCCCTAGCACCTCCTCCTCGCGGTCGGGCTCCCGCTGCGGCAGACCGCTCATCGTCAGCACCAGGCGGCGCGGCGTGTAGCCGGTGGCGACCCGCCGCGGCCCCAGGCCGCGGGCCATCAGCTCCTCGAAGAGGCGGG
>DATNKQ010000133.1:0-3321 GCA_035603315.1 Thermoanaerobaculia bacterium | reverse complement strand
GATCTACACCGCCGCCGAGATCTTCCCCATGCTCCCCGAGAAGCTGTCGACCGACCTGACCTCGCTCGCCGACGGCCAGGACCGCCTGAGCGTGGTGATGGACATGGTGGTCGAAAAGGACGGCTCGGTCTTGAGCTCCAGCCTCTCCCGCGCCCTCGTGCACAACCACGCCAAGCTCGCCTACAACGCCGTCGGCGCTTGGATCGAGGGTCAGGGCCCGTTGCCGGAGGCCGCCGCCAGGGTGCCCGGACTGGAGGCCCAGCTCCGCCTGCAGGACCGCGCGGCCCAGTGCCTGCGCGAGCTCCGCCACGAGCGCGGCGCGCTCGGTCTCGAGACCATCCAGACGCGTGCCGTCTTCGACGAGGACATGCTGACCGATCTCGAGCCCGATCGGCCCAACCGCGCCAAGCAGCTCATCGAGGACTTCATGATCGCGGCCA
Organism: Thermoanaerobaculia bacterium; assembly: GCA_035603315.1. Taxonomy (GTDB): domain Bacteria; phylum Acidobacteriota; class Thermoanaerobaculia; order Multivoradales; family UBA5704; genus DATNKQ01. The sequence goes on along the minus strand of DATNKQ010000133.1, from coordinate 2,881 downwards.
ACGGCGCCACCGCCGCCTTCCTCGAAGGCAAGGGTTTCCCGTCGCTCCGCCGCGTCGTGCGCACCCCCAAGCGCTGGCCGCGCATCGTCGAGCTGGCCTCCGGGCTGGGCGAGCGGCTGCCGGCCGACCCCGACTCGAAGGCCCTGGCGGAGTTCCTCGAGAAGCGGCGCCGCGCCGACCCCCAGCGCTTCCCCGACCTCTCGCTCTCCGTCGTCAAGCTGCTGGGCTCGGGCGAGTACGTGGTCGAGACGCCCGGCGGCGCGCCCCCGGGGCACTTCGGCCTGGCGGTCCGCGACTACACCCACTCGACGGCGCCCAACCGCCGCTTCCCCGACCTCATCACCCAGCGCCTGATCAAGGCAGCGCTCAAGGGGACGCAGCCTCCATACAGCGCCGGCGATCTAGGCGCGCTCGCCGCCCACTGCACCGACCAGGAGGACGCCGCCAACAAGGCCGAGCGCCGGGTGCAGAAGTCGGCCGCGGCCCTCCTCCTGGCGCCGCGGGTCGGCCAGCGCTTCGACGCCTTCGTCACCGGCGCCTCCGACAAGGGCACCTGGGTGCGCCTCCTCCACCCTCCCGTCGAAGGCAAGCTGGTGCACGGCGAGAGCGGCCTGGACGTCGGCGACCGCGTGCGGGTGAAGCTGGTGTCGACGGATGTCGAGCGGGGCTTCATCGACCTCGTGCGTTGAGCTCGGCCCATGCCGGACCGCGACTTCGCTCCCTCCGGCTTCTTCGTCTTCCGCACGCCGCTCCTCCCCTTCGAAGAGATCGAGGCCTGGAGCGCAAGCCTTACAGGGGATTGGGTAGCCGACCGTGAGCTCCTGCGCTCGCGCCTGCGCGCGATCGTCGAGCGTCCCGAGGTCCTGGAAGCCCTCTTCCTCGCCTCGCCGTCGCTGGTCGACGGGCTGGCGGCCTGGCGGCTCGACCCGGAGGGCAAGAAGGGGCAGCGGGCCGAGCGGGCGCTCGTCCGCTACTTCCTCCGCATGGCCTCGCGGGCCACCCCCTTCGGACTCTTCTCCGGCTGCTCGCTGGGCGAGGTCCGCCCCGCGCCCGAGGCCGCCACGCGCCTGGCGATCGGCCCCCGCGCTGCCTCCCGCCGCCGCACCCGCCTCGACATGGACTACCTCTTCGCCCTCTGCGAGGACCTGCGGCGCGATGGGAAGCTCCGCGCCGAGCTCGCCTATCGCCCCAACTCCTCGCTCTACCGGGCCGCCGGCCGACTCCGCTATGCCGAAGCCCGCCTGGCCGGGAAAGTGCGGTCGCACCACCTGGTGGCGGTCGAAAGCAGCCCCTACGTCGAGGCGGCGCTTGCCTGCGCCGGCGCCTCCCCTACGGGCGCTTCCGCCGCCGAGACTACCGCCGCGGTGGCGGCGGCCGACCCCGACGGCGAGGTGTCCGCCGCCGAGGCCGCGGAGTTCGTCACCGAGCTCATCGACAGTCAGCTCCTCGTCTCGGACCTCGCACCGCCGGTGACCGGCTCCGATCCCCTGAGCGACGTCCAGGGCCAGCTTGCGGCCGCCGCCGCGCCCTTGGCCGTCCTCGCCGCCGAGCGGCTGGCGGTCGCTCGCGACACCCTGGCCGCGCTCGACGCCGGCGGGATCGGCGCACCGCCGGCCCGCTACTCCGTCCTCGCCGGCCAGCTCGCGGCCCTGCCCACCCCCGTCGAGCTCTCCCGCCTCTTCCAGGTCGACCTCATCAAGCCCGCGCACGGCGCGGCGCTCGGCGGCGAGGTGCTGGTGGAGATCTGCCGCGGGGTGGAACTGCTGCGGCGGCTGACGGGCCGCCCGGACAAGGACACCTTCGAACGCTTCCGGAAGGACTTCGCGGAGCGCTACGGGGAGGGGCGCGAGATGCCGCTGCCGCAGGTTCTCGACGAGGAGATCGGCATCGGCTTCGAGCGCTCCGAGGGTGCCGCCGCCGAGGCCTCGCCGCTGCTCAAGGGGCTGCCCCTGGCTCCGGCCGCGCGCGCGGCGGCGCCCAAGGTGAGCTGGGAAGCGCGCCAGGATGTCCTGCTCGCCCTCCTCGACGAGGCCCTGGCGGCGGGCGCCGCGGCGATCGATCTTTCGGATGAGGATCTCGACCGCCTCGCTCCTCCGCCCTCCCCAGGCGCCGCCGGCCCGCCGCCGCTTCCCGACGCCTTCCAGGTCATGGCGGTCCTCGCCGCCGCCTCGCCGGAAGCCATCGAGAGGGGCGAGTTCCAGCTCTTCCTCGAAGGGGCTGCCGGGCCCTCGGGCGCCCGCCTCCTCGGAAGGTTCTGCGACGCCGACGAGGACCTGCGGCGCCGCGTCGAGGAGCATTTGCGGGCCGAGGAGGCGCTCGCTCCGGAGGCTCTCTTCGCCGAGGTCGTCCACCTTCCGCAGGGCCGCGTCGGCAACGTCCTCTTCCGGCCGCTCCTGCGCGCCTGGGAGATCCCCTTCCTGGGGCGCTCGGGCGCCCCGCCGGAGCGCCAGATCCCGGTCACCGACCTGCGGGTGTCGATCGCCACCGGCAGGATCGTCCTGCGCTCCGAGAGGCTCGGGCGCGAGCTCGTCCCGCGCCTGACCAGCGCCCACAACTTCTCCTTCGGCAGCCTCGGGCTCTACCGCTTCCTCGGCATGCTGCAGAGCCAGGGGACGCTGGGGGCGCTGGGCTGGAGCTGGGGGCCGCTCGACTCTGCCCCCTTCCTGCCCCGCGTCACCGCTGGCCGGCTCGTCCTCGCGCGCGCCGCCTGGTGGATGACGAAAGAGGAGATCGGGCGGCTGGCGAAAGCGCCGGGGGCGGCGCGCTTCGCCGCAGTCCAGGAGTGGCGCCGCGGGCGGCGCCTGCCGCGCCTCGTGGCCCTCGCCGACGCCGACAACCACCTCTTTGTCGATCTGGACAACGCGCTCGCCGTCGAGACCTT
>DATNKQ010000123.1:0-4175 GCA_035603315.1 Thermoanaerobaculia bacterium | reverse complement strand
GACGACGATCAGCCGCAGGCGGTCCTTCTCCGCTCCCTTGACCTCGAGCTTGAAGTTCCCCAGCCCGTCCGTCGTGCCGACGGCGAGCCCGCTCTCCAGGTTGACGCTCGCCCCGGCCACCGGCCGGCCGTCGGTCGCGAGGACGGTGCCGGCGGCGGTCGTCGACCGCACGGTCTTCTCGAGGTCGAGGCGGAGGACGCCGTCCGCCGGCAGCGGACGGGGCCCGGGGTCGCGCGCCCGATAGCCCTCGACCTCGGGCTCGATGGCCACCGGCTGGCCGCGGAACTTCGCGGGCACCTCGGGAAAGTAGGCGGCCCCGTTGCCGTCGATAGGAGCGACCAGGGTCGCCTGGCCGACGATCAGCCGCACGCTCCCCCGCCGCACGACGTCGCCAGAGCCACCCGGGCCGTAGACGCGGACGGCGAGCTGCAGAGTTCCGGCGGGCTGGCCGAGGAAGAAGCCGCCGAGGACGACGAGGCCGAAGACGACGACCGGCCCGCCCAGACGCAGGGCGCCGAACCAGAGCTTGCCCTCGTACCGCGCCAGCGAGCGCATGGCGCCGGAGAGGAAGCCGGCGGCGCCGAGTCCCAGCGGCACGAGCACCAGGTAGACCAGGTAGCCGGTGAGGCCATACTGGGCGAGGCGAGGCGCGAAGGCGAGGAGAGCGGCCGCCACCAGCAGGCAGGCGCCGAAGCAGAGCCAGTAGACCCGCAGCCAGCCGCCGGGCGTCAGCTTCTCCGCCGTTTTCGTGCGTCCGGCCATCGGCCTCGCCTCCCTGCGGCCCTCAGGAAGCGGGCGTCGGGGCGTGCTCGCCGGGGCTCCTCGCGGCGAGCTCGTCCTGGACCTCCTGGATGACCTCCATCTTGCGGACGTTGCTGCCCGGGCAGGCGTGCGTCGTCAGCGGGTCCTCGCGGTGGAGGTGGGTGGTCTGTGGGTCGAACCCGAGGACGTTGCACAAGGTCGCCAGGGCCGAAACGGTGTTGTGTCGCACTTTGAGGCCTCGGCCGCCGTCGAACGCCTCCTTCGAGTAATCGCCCAGCATCTCCACCCCCAGGGACATCTGGTTCCAGGACGGGGAGTGGACGCCGGAGACGGTGAGCGGCGTGAAGAGCCAGATCTGCAGGTCGTCGATGAACAGGTGGGGGCCGGCCGACCAGCCCTCGGTGTCGCGGTAGTAGGTTTGGAGGTTCAGGATGTGCTGCTTGGTGAGGCCCTTCGGGCGTTGCGCCAGCGACGGCGACCCGGTGTTGTGGAGGACGATGAAGGACGGCCGCCAGGTCGTCCACTGGAGGGTCTGGCAGTAGGTCTCGAAGTCGTCCGTCGACACGCTCTTGCCGACGATCCCTTTCCATGTGGGCATCCCTCGTCCTCCCGCGTTCTTTCCCCAAGTATAGGCGCGCGCTGGGAGCGAGCGTTACAGCTTCTCCGATAGACTGACGAGGATGACCTTTCGCTCCCGCGCGCCAGGCGGCGGCGCCGTCTGGCTCCTTGCCTTCCTGCTCTTCCCCGCCGGCGCGGGGGCGCAGCCCGGCGGGGCGCTGCCCGGGCCGCTGCCGCTCTTCCCGCCCGACAACTGGTGGAACGCCGACGTCAGCTCGGCGCCCGTCGACCCGGGGAGCTCCGGCTTCCTCCATTTCATCGGCGAAGGGACATTCCTCCACCCCGACTTTGGTGGCGACGCCGACCCCTTCCCGGAGATCTACGGCTTCGTCTACGTCGTGGTGCCGGGCAGCCAGCCGCTCTTGCCCGTCGACTTCGTCGAGTTCGGCGACGAGAGCGATGCCGGGGCGCCCGGCCGGCCGCCGGGCTACCCCATCCCGCCGGAGGCGAAGATCCAGCCGAAGTGGATCGAGGGGGGCTACCCCGGCGACGCCGATCCCGGCGGCGACCGCCATATGCTGCTCGTCGACCGCGACCACCGCATCCTGTTCGAGCTCTACCACGCCCATTGGAACGCCGATGCCGGCCGCTGGGAGGCGGGCTCGGGAGCGGTCTTTCCCCTGGGCTCGAACGCCCGCCGGCCGGCGGGCTGGACGAGCGCCGACGCCGCCGGCCTGGCGATCCTGCCCGGCCTCGTCCGCTACGACGAGGCCTTCGGGACCGAACCCATCCACCACGCCTTCCGCTTCACCGCGCACGCCTCGAACGGCTACGTCTTCCCGGCCTCGCACGACGCCGGCTCGCAGGCCGGCGCGCCGCCGATGGGAACGCGCCTCCGCCTCAAGGCCGGCAAGGATCTCTCGTCCTATCCGCCGGAGGTGCGGAGGATCTTCCAGGCGATGAAGACCTACGGCCTCATCCTGGCCGACAACGGCAGCGACATGTACGTCCAGGGGACCTACGACACGCGCTGGAACAATGAAGTCCTGAACCCCGCCTTCGCGAGCCTGCAGGCGGGCGACTTCGAGGTGGTGAAGCTCGGCTGGCAGCCGCCGCCGGCGCCGATGCCCTGCCTGCCGGGCGACACCCGGCTCTGCCTGGGCGCTTCCCGCTTCCAGGTGGAAACGGCATGGACGACCGCCGCGCGGGCGACAGGCGCCGGGCATGCGGCGCCGCTGACCGCCGACACCGGCACTTTCTGGTTCTTCGAACCCGGCAACCTCGAGCTGGTCGTCAAGATCCTCGACGCCTGCGGCGCCAACGGGCGCTTCTGGGTCTTCGCCGGCGGCCTGACCAATGTCGAGGTGACGATCACAGTGACCGACACCCTCACTCGGGCAGTCCGCCGATATCACAACCCGCAGGGGACGCCGTTTCGGCCGCTCCAGGACATCGGCGCCTTCGCCACCTGTCCCTGAGGAGCTACACAGACGATGACCGAGCCTTTCCTCTTCGACGGACCCGCGGACGCCGCCGCGACGATCGTCCTCGCCCACGGCGCCGGCGCGCCCATGGACTCGGCCTCCCTGACCGCCATCGCCACCGGCCTGGCGGCGCGCGGGCTGCGGGTGGCGCGCTTCGAGTTCCCCTACATGCGGGAGCGGCGCCTGAGCGGCGCCCGCCGCGGTCCCGACCGCCAGCCGGTCCTGGTACAGTCGTGGCGCGACGCTATCGACGCGCTCGGCGGCGGCCCCCGCCTGGTGATCGGCGGCAGGTCGCTGGGCGGCAGGATCGCCAGCTATGTCGCCGACGACTTCCAAGCGCGCGGGCTCGTCTGCCTCGGCTATCCGTTCCATCCGCCCGGCGATCCCGGCCGCCTGCGCACCGCCCACCTCGCCGGCTTGAAAACCCCAACCCTTATCGTCCAGGGCACCCGCGACCCCTTCGGCGGAACGGACGAGGTCGCCGGCTATCAACTCTCGCCCAGCATCCGCGTCGTCTGGATGGAGGATGGCGACCACTCCTTCAAGCCGCGCAAGGCCTCCGGCAGGACAGAGGCGGAGAACCTCGCGGCGGCGGTCGCGGCGGTGGCGGACTTCGTCGCCGGCCTGCCCTAGGGACGCCTCTCCCGCTCCTCCTGCAGCCGGCGGTTGAAAGCCTCGATCCGCGCCTGGGCCCGCGGGTAGCGGGAGGGGAGGAGGTACCCTTCGTCGTCCACCATCTGGTGGTAGTGCAGGATGGCGGGATCGCTCGCCAGGAGCTCTCGGGACGGCGGGATGTGGGTCAGGTGGAGGGGGAAGTTGAGGGCCGGCGGCGCCTCGTCGAAGGGGATGGGACAGGCAGCCAGGGCGAGGCTCAGGCTCGCCTGGTGGCAGTGGTGGGCGCAGGAGCCGAGGAGGTCGAGCGACTCGAGGATGCGGGCGTTGTAGTCGCGCCAGACGGGAACGAACTCGCGAGCCAGGCCGGCCGGGAGGACGACCATCGCCGAGTTGCAGTAGGGGATCGTGGGGACGGGCAGGAGGGTCGTCCGGTAGCGCCTTTCCGGGAGGGCCAGCCCATAGTGCCTAAAGAGGCGCTCGAATGTCTCGTGCGTCACCGACGGCACGTCGGCGATCTTCGCCTGCAGAGCGCCACCGCGGAAGAGCGGCAGCGGGTCGCGGACGACCACCATGTCGCAGTCGAAGAGGACGAGCGTGCCGGCGCCCGAGCCCAGGGCCGCGGAGAGGAACTGCAGCTTGTTGGCCGACGGGTTTCGGCGGTCGAAGGGACGGACGACGCGGACCTCCGCCCCGTACGATTCCAGGGTCTGGCGCCAGCCGGCCGCGACGTCCCCGACGACGCAGACCCACACCCGC